>JANOVD010000424.1:0-2507 GCA_031417255.1 Chitinophagaceae bacterium | reverse complement strand
GGCACCGGCTGCAGTAGCTTCGGCTTCTTTATCGGGTGTACATAAAACCAATACACGTTTTGTTTTACCGGTTCCGTGAGGCAGAGATACTGTGCCACGAATGGCCTGATCAGCTTTCTTATGGTCAACACCCAGTCTTATATGCAGATCAACAGAACTGTCGAATTTTGTTGTGTTTACTTCTTTAACTAAAGTTGAAGCTTCCTTTAAGGAATATGCTTTATTAATATCAACCTTAGTATTTGCTACTTTTCTTTTTTTCGTAATCATTTTTTACAAATTTTAGGTCCCGATTTATCGGGATAGATTGATATTAATTTTCCCAGGGGGCTGTACCGTCAACAGTTAAACCCATGCTCCGTGCTGTACCGGC
Organism: Chitinophagaceae bacterium; assembly: GCA_031417255.1. Taxonomy (GTDB): domain Bacteria; phylum Bacteroidota; class Bacteroidia; order Chitinophagales; family Chitinophagaceae; genus Ferruginibacter. The sequence goes on along the minus strand of JANOVD010000424.1, from coordinate 2,134 downwards.
AACCATTTTCATGGCGCTATGAATAGTAAAAGCATTCAGATCGGCCATTTTATCTTTGGCTATCTCTTCTACCTGAGCCCAGGTAACTTTTCCAACTTTTACACGGTTTGGTTCTTTACTGCCACTGGTAATTTTAGCAGCGTCCATTAGCTGAACTGCAGCGGGTGGGGTTTTAATGATAAAGTCGAACGACTTATCAGCATAAACGGTGATTAAAACAGGAAGCACTTTACCCTGTTTATCCTGGGTTCTGCCATTGAATTGTTTACAGAACTCCATGATGTTGATACCTTTAGAACCTAAGGCAGGTCCTATTGGCGGTGCCGGATTTGCCTGTCCTCCTTTACACTGGAGCTTGACATAGGCTGTGATCTCTTTTGCCATTTTTTTACTTTTTTTGGTGATAGCGTCCCGATTTTTATCGAAACTCCCAAGTCATCCCGATAGCTATCGGGACTACTAAAGAACTATTTGGGGCGGCAAAGGTATACAATTAATTAAAACCAATTGCATTTTTGATGGTCTTTTTTATTGGCATAGTTAATGTTTATACTATTTAAACATTTAAAATGAAAAAAATAAACTTTCTAAGCATTTTGATAAGTTCTCTTGTAATTTTTAGTGCCTGTGAAACTATTAAAAACTTACCGACAAATACTTCAGGTGGCATTTTTTCACTAAATGGGAACTGGAAATTGGTTTCAACATCTGACAATAACGCCCAGATAGGCACAGTTGTTACAGTAAGTCCTGCTATTGCCAGTGCTTTTGCAAAAACCCTCGAAAACAACAGTTATTGTTATCGTGTGAGTGATGAGGCCTGGAATATGTTAAGTTCAAAAAGTGGCGGTGGATTTAATATGAACCATCTTGCAAGTGCCTGTAATGGCAGTATCGTATACAAAACCGGTGAAATCACGGTATTAACAAACAGCCAGATAAGGATCAATTCCAAAACAATTACAAATGCAGCCCTGGTTCAGGAGTGGACAAGGGTTACCAACTAAAAAGCATTAAACAAAAATAGCCATCCTGTTACAGATGGCTATTTAAAATATTTTTCCGCATTACAATACCAATATGCCTTTTGCCTGCATGGTAATCTCTTTCTTAGGTTCTTTTATAGCAGCAATTTCTTCTTTGCTTTTACCGGCATCTTCTGCATAATGTTTCAACATATCAACCGAGGTTTCTTTAAGTTTAGCTGTTCCATCAACAACAATTGTTTTGCCGTTCATTGATAAAGGCACTAAAAACTTATGATCTTTCATTTTAATCATCATAGACCCGTTAGCTGTTTCCATACGTAACCAGCAGCCTTCTGCTTTACAAACTTCCACTACTTTACCGGTAACTTTTACATCAAGCGTGTTTGTACTTTGTAATTTTGCAACCAGGTCGTTGGCAGGGATAGCGTTATCGGCAGTAATTTTTTCGCCAAATGTCATGCCTGTATTTGCATCACCTTCGGGTGGCTGTGCCATCAAAATAAATCCTAACAATAATGCGGGGATAAGCGTCAATAATTTTTTCATCGTTATAAATTTATATGTAAAAAAAGTCACTTAAGTGGCTTTGTAATTTAAACAATTTTTTCAACCTGCATATAGCTAAGTTCAACAGGTGTGGCACGGCCAAAAATTTTCACCTGAACTTTCAGTTTTTTCTTTTCGTCGTTAACCTCTTCAATAACACCGTTAAAGTCGTTAAAAGGCCCGTCAATAATTTTGATGGTTTCGCCAATGATAAATGGTTCGCTCATCGTCATGCCGCCGGAATCGCTCATTTCATCAACCTTACCCAGCATTTTATTAACCTCGGCTTTACGCAACGAAATAATATTTCCTTTTGAACCTTTTCCATCAGTTAAAAAATGCATTACGTTGCTGATATTACTCATAGACTGAATCATATCATCATTCAGTTTTCCATCGGCCACTTCAATCATAATATAACCGGGATAAAAGTTACGCTCACGCATTACTTTTTTACCGTTTAAAACCTTGTACACTTTTTCAACGGGTAAAAAAACCTGCTTTACAATAGTGGTCCAGCCGTTACGCAGGATATCTTTATCGAGGTATTCTTTAATTTTCCGCTCTTTACCACTTACTACACGCAGCACATACCATTT
>JANOVD010000423.1:0-14377 GCA_031417255.1 Chitinophagaceae bacterium | reverse complement strand
TAAGAGTGTATCAGCAAATGTGTTTACATTATCAACTACTAAAAGGTCGCTGCCAATGCTGGTAGTATCCAGTTTGGTACAGTTCCATCCAAATATTGAAAAAAATGTGATAGCAGTTATTGCTAAGGGTAGTATACGTTTTTGCACAATAATAATTTTATGAAATGCTGTTCAATTTTCTACTTTGCAAGGTCGGAATACAATTGCAAATAGTCTGTTAAATCACTGGTTGCATCAAATTTCAGAATCTTTTTACCTTTCACCTTCGCATATTGGTCAACCAGTTTTTTATCTACCTTTTCGGCTCCAAATGTAATAGCATCGGCAAAAGCAGCGCCGCCATTAAACATGGCAACATTATTAAGGTCTTTAAATGGTTCTAATTCTTTTTTGGTAACATAATCATTTATAGTAACCATTTTTAAAAAATCCTTTTCAAGTTTTTCTTTAAAAGTGGTTTGGCCAATGGTATAAACTATTTTACTGTTGCTGAATACGGGTTCTTTTTTGTAAGCGTTTTTAATAAACATCGGTATCAGGCCGGTCATCCAGCCGCTGCAATGAATAATATCCGGGGGCCATCCAAATTTCTTTACGGTTTCCAGTGCGCCTTTACAAAATAGTACTGTTCTTAAACCATTATCATCAAACCAATTTTCCTTTTCATCATTAAAAATCGATTTCCTTTTAAAATAATCGTCATTATCCAGAAAATAGATTTGCAACCGGGCATTGGGCAGCGATGCTACTTTTATTACCAGTGGGTAATCATCATTATCTATAGTTACATTAATGCCCGATAAGCGTACCACTTCATGCAACCGGTGCCTTCTTTCATTAATTACCCCAAATCTTGGCATAATACAACGCACTTCCATTCCGCTGTCATTCGATTTTACTGCCAGTTTGTTCACTATTTCTGCAAAATCTGTAAGTTCCAGATAAGGCGACATTTCGTTGGCAATAAATAAAATTCTTTTCTTTGTACTCATTTACACTTTGTTTGTTGCTGATAAATGTTATAAGCGGCTGCAAAAGTACAATATTTATTCGGGAAAATCAGATTCAACAGGCATTTGAAGTGTAATTGATACAATTATGATACTATTTAAGAAAGCCGCAGATATATCAGCTTACCTTTTAATGATGAAAGAACAGGGCAAAAGCATAGGCTTTATTCCAACGATGGGAGCCCTGCACCCCGGGCATATTTCATTGCTGAATACCTCTAAAAAAAGGGATTCGATCTCCGTTTGCAGCATTTTTGTAAACCCCACCCAGTTTAACGATTCAAAGGACTTTGATAATTACCCCTCTACCATTGAAAAGGATATTGATGCTTTGGAAAAAGCGGGATGCGATGTTTTATTCCTGCCAACAGTATTAGAAATGTATCCAAATGGCACATCCAATGCCCAAACATATGATCTTGGTTACCTTGAAACAGTTTTGGAAGGTAAATACAGGCCCGGGCATTTTCAAGGGGTTTGCCTGGTGGTAAACCAGTTGCTTAACATAATCCCGGCCGATGAGTTATACCTTGGCCAAAAAGATTATCAGCAGTGCATGGTAATTAAAAGAATGATTGAGCTAAAAGGTTTTAAAACAACAATCAACATCTGCCCTACCCTTAGGGAAGCAAGCGGCCTGGCAATGAGCAGCAGAAATATGCGGTTATCTGAAAATGATCGCAGGCATGCTTTAAAAATTTCGGAAACATTATTGTATTTAAAAAACAATATTAAACCCGGCGATTTAATAAAATTAAAACAAACAGCTGCAGAAAACTTAACCAATGCAGGTTTTAAAGTTGATTATGTTGAAATAGCCAATGCCGAAAATCTGGAAATAATTGATACATGGGACGGTAATCAAAAAACTGTTGCGTTGGCCGCCGCTTTTTTAGGCGATGTGCGGTTGATAGATAATATGCTGTTGGATACTTGATACTTGATACTTGCTACTTGATACTCACTACCTGATACTTTTTTGACTTTACTGTTTTCCCTTCGTAATTTGTAACCGATTATGCGTAAACGGTTATTAGCTATATTAAAATACCTTTTATTTTTAGGTGCCGGACTTTTTTTGGTTTGGTGGCAGTTGAAAGATATGACGGGGGTTGAAAAATCAGAATTTGCCAATGCATTTAAACACGCCAATTACTGGCTCATCATTCCCATTATTATCATGTCGTTGCTGAGTCATCTCTTCAGGTCGGTAAGGTGGAAATACCTGATGGAAGAACTTGGATATAACCCATCACTTAAAAATGTTTTTTCAGTTGTAATGATCGGCTATCTTGCCAATTCTGCCATTCCCCGCCTGGGCGAAATTTTAAAATGCACTTTCCTGGCCAGGTACGAAAAACTGAATGTAGGCAAACTGGTAGGTACCATCATAGTTGAGCGAACATTTGATTTTTTATGCTTTCTCATCTTTATCGGTTTAACCATTTTAATCCAGATAGATTTGATTGGAAGTTATATAAAAGAAAAAATTATAACCATCGGCAGCAACTCAGGCATGCCGATCTGGGCATATTTTTTAATCCTGTTCCTTATTGTTGTTATTATTCTTTTTTTTACAAAGTTCCTCTTTAAAAAATACCCCGAAAACAAAATAATAAATAAGATCAGTACCATTTTTAAAAGCATAGGAGAGGGATTTAAAACCATAAAGAACCTGAAAAAGAAAAAACTTTTTCTGTTGATGACATTATTAATATGGGGGCTATACCTGATGCAGGTGTATATTGGTTTTTGGGCTATGGAGGGCACTTCGCACCTGAGTTTTAAAGCTGCTTTTTCGGTTTTAACTTTAGCCACACTGGCCATGATAGCTTCACCCGGTGGCATTGGCTGGTTCCCGTTCTTTGTAATGGAAACCTTACTCATTTACGGAATTGCAGCGCCCATGGGTACTGCATTCGGCTGGCTTATCTGGGGTGTTGCAACAGGCATTATTATTATTGTGGGCGTTGTATGTTTATTAATTATACCTTACATTAACAGAAAAAAAATGAAATCAGTAAGCAGTATACCTGAAAAAATATTTACGCTCAATGAATTAACCCACCAGTTAAACCGCTGGCGCCTGCAGAACAAAAAGATTGTTTTCACCAATGGTGTTTTTGATATATTGCACGAGGGCCATATTGCATCGCTGGGCGAAGCAGCAACATACGGACATATATTAATTGTTGGCCTTAATTCAGATGCTTCTGTAAAAAGATTAAAAGGCGAAAGCCGCCCGGTTTACAATGAAGGATCAAGGTCGTTACTGATGGCTTCGCTGGTGATGGTTGATGCAGTAATTTTATTTGAAGAAGATACCCCGCTGAATTTAATTACAACCATTTTACCCGATGTTTTGGTAAAGGGTGGAGATTACGACCCTGATGAGATTGTAGGTGCTAAAGAAGTTATTGCAAATGGTGGCGAAGTAAAAACTGTACCCATTCTTGATGGATTTTCCACCACCGGCATCATTGAAAAAATGAGAGCCAGTTAGCGCCGGTTGCTTAAAATTTTCACACAAACTTAATATTGCTTTTTACTGTTTTAAACAGCAAGGCCTTATATTCGCCGCAATCATTTTAAATTCAATACGCTTGCATAAAAGAAAGATCATTTTCAGGGATATAAGCTGGCTTTCGTTCAATAACCGTGTTTTACAGGAAGCAGCAGATGAAACCGTTCCGTTAAGGGAAAGGATACGCTTCCTCGGCATATTTTCAAATAATCTTGATGAATTTTTCCGGGTAAGGGTGGCTACCCTCAAGCGCATGATAGAATTTGGAAAAAAATCAAAAATGCACCTGGAACTTACGCCCGATGCCATTTTGGAGGAGATACAGGAAATTGTGGTGGAGCAGCAAAAAGAATTTGAACGCATCTGGAACGAGATTTTAAGGGAACTTAAAAAAGAGAGAATTCACCTCGTAAATGAAAACCAGTTAAACAAAACACAGCAGGCTTTTATACTCGATTATTTTAATGAAGAGATACGAAGCAATATCATTCCATTAATGATTGAAAGTATCCAGAACTTTCCGGTGTTGAATGATAAATCCATTTATCTTGCCTGTAAGCTTTCAAAAAAAGACAGATCGGTACCGCAAAAATTTGCATTGTTATCAGTACCATCCAGGCGTTTATCCCGCTTCATCATTCTGCCTTCTAAAAATGTCGACAGGTATATTATTCTGCTGGAAGATATTATCCGTTTTTGTTTGCCCAACATTTTTTCATTTTTTGGATACGATACTTTTTCGGCACACATTATTAAAGTAACCCGTGATGCCGAAATTGATATTGACAATGATATTTCCACATCCATCATTCAAAAAATTGAAAAGGGATTAAAGAACCGTAAAAAAGGCAAACCTGTACGTTTTGTTTATGATAAAGCCATTGATCCCACACTGCTCACTTACCTGGTAAGGCGTTTGGGATTGTTACAAAAAGACAATCTTATACCGGGAGGCCGCATTCATAATTTTGTTGATTTTATAAATTTTCCCGAATCGGTTTTCAACAAAAAAAATCTGCGCAAAAAACCATTTATTCACCCCAGTTTAAAAAATGTAAACAGTGTTACAAAAGTTGTTTTAAAAAAAGATGTGCTCCTGCATTTTCCTTATCATTCGTTCAACAGTGTTATTGATATGTTGCGTGAAGCCGCCATTGACCCCGATGTGGTAAGCATTAAAATAACCTGCTACCGCCTGGCCGAACGTTCAAAAATAATCAACACATTAACCAATGCTGTCCGTAACGGCAAATTGGTAACAGTAGTGTTGGAGCTGCGTGCCAGGTTTGATGAAGAAGCAAACCTGGAGTGGAAAGAAGAACTGGAAGATGCCGGTGTAAAAGTTCTTATTGGCGTACCCAACTTTAAAGTACACGCTAAGATTTGCCTTATAAAAAAGAAAATAAATAACCGGACTATACACTATGGTTTTGTAAGTACCGGTAACCTGAACGAAAAAACAGCAGCCATTTACGGCGATACCTGCCTGCTTACATCCGACAGGAATATTATGGCCGATGTAAACCGTATTTTTAATTACCTGGAGCAACCAAAAACAAGAATTCATTTTTTACATCTTTGCAAAACCCTGATGGTTAGCCCAACCGCTATGCGTAAGCAATTGCTGCAATTGATAAGCAGAGAAACCAAAGCAGCAAAATTAAAAAAGCCGGCTTCCATCATTCTCAAATTAAATTCATTAAGCGATGAGATGCTTATTGATAAATTGTATGAAGCTGCAAAAGCGGGAGTAGAAATTAAAATGGTAGTAAGAGGAATTTTCTGTTTACCAACCGAAAATAAAAAATTCAAAATTCCCATCCAGGCAATCAGTATTGTGGATGAATACCTTGAACACGCCAGGGTGATGATCTTTCACAATGGCGGAAAAGAAAAGACCTTTATCTCATCGGCCGACTGGATGGTACGGAATATTGATCACCGGGTGGAAGTTGCCTGTCCCATTTTTGAAAAAAACATACAACAGGAACTGAAGGATATTTTGCAGATACAATTAAAAGATAACATCAAAGCCAGGATACTGGATAATGACCTCAGCAACCAATACGTAAATCCCCGCAACACCAAAAAGATACGCAGCCAGGTGGAGACGTATAATTATCTCTATCGTAAATCTTCATAAAAATTTATTGGTTTATGCACAGCATCCTGTGGAACGGTTTACCTGTTTATCCGTAAATTCGTACCGGTTGCTTTACTAATTAACCATTAAACAAATAAACCAATAAACAAATTGAGACTCGCCGCCATAGATATAGGAAGCAACGCAGCCCGTTTATTAATTACAGAAGTTACAACCGATGAAAATAAAATTCCCGTTTTTAATAAATTAAATTTATTCAGGGTGCCGCTGCGCCTGGGTTTTGAGGTGTTTGAAACAGGTTTCATCTCCAAACAAAAAACTGGTATGTTTTTACAAACCATGAAGGCTTTTAAACATTTAATGAATGCTTATGAGGTTAAACATATTAAAGCCTGTGCTACCAGCGCCATGAGGGATGCAAAAAATGCTGCTGATATTATCCGCAAAGTAAAATTGGAAACTGATATTGCCATAGAAGTTATCACCGGCGATATGGAAGCCGGTTTGGTTTTTGAAAACCATATTGCCGAAACATTAGACAGCGATCACAGCTACATGTATATTGATGTAGGTGGTGGCAGTACTGAGCTTTCTTTTTTCAGCAATGGGGTACTTATTTTTAAAGAATCTTTTAATATTGGTACCATACGATTATTACAAAACCAGGTAAATGATAAAACCTGGGAAGTAATGAAAGAAATTATTAAAACAGTAACCAAAGATCAAAAAGAAGTAATGGCCATTGGCAGCGGAGGCAACATCAACAAGGTTTTTAGCATGAGCAAACGCAAAGAAGATAAACCAATAACCCTTGAACTGCTGAGAGATTATCATAAAGAATTAAGCAGTGTTAATTTAGAAGACAGGATGAAACTTTACAACCTGCGACCCGACAGGGCCGATGTTATTGTGCCTGCTTTACTCATTTATATTAATGCTATGCGCTGGGCCGGTGCCACCGAAATGTATGTACCCAAAATTGGTTTGGCCGATGGATTGATCAGGCATTTATGGGAGGAAGTAAAATCCTGAGCGAAGTCGAAGTATGATGTTGTAAGTTTCGAGCAAAGTCGAGAAACGGAACTTATAAACGAAATTCTTTTTGAACATAAAGAATTATCCTGTATTGCACCATTTTAATAAGGTTTCTTTAACAGCTTTTTAAAATAACTTCAGTTTCTCATCGTTAAACCGTCATGGTAAAAAATCTCATTATTTTACTCCTCTTACTCAGCAATATTTCATTTGCACAAAATGGACCAAGGCCAACACAGTTTGATAAGTTTGTAAATAAGCCCAACATACAATGGGCAGCTTATGCAAGCGATACGTTTAATTTTACCAAAGCCGATCTGAATAATTTGCTTTTAAACCGGATCGAAAAAAATGAAATTAAAGCTTCACTGCCGGTTGAGAGCCGTACCAGTGGAGCCGATCAAATAAAATACAGCAAACTGGATTCAATTAATAATGCATTTTACGGCGATAATGTAGATTATATGATGGATTCAATGGGTAATGAAGTCAGTATTAAAAAGCCAATACCAAAAAAAGATACATCTAATTTTAAGATAACAGAAGTAACCCAAATATTGTATATCGAAAACGGAACTTTAAAAAGTTATATACCCTTTGTTACGCCCATGCTGCCTGTTTATATGTCAACAGGCAATTACATTGGTGAAAGTTTTTATTTTACAACCGGCTTTAATTACAAATACAATTATAAACACCGTAAAAAAAACAAACTCATTTCTTTGGGGCAAACTAAAAAAATGCTGAGGCTTAATCCTCCCCAACCCACAGATAAACTTAAAGAAATGTATGGCTGTAATTTATTTGAAACCCTTCGGCCATATATCCTGGAAAACAAAATAGAGGTGTATACTGTTGACGGTAAGCATAAACTAAATCCACAGGAAATAGATATTGCCGCAGGTAATACGCAACCAATGCCGATACCTGTCTATGATTCAACAGCTAAAGTCTCCAAATACATTGTTGGAGAGGGATCTACTGTTTACGGGCAATTTACTGATGTGCAGTTGGTGCAGGACTGGTATTACGACCGTAAAAAGAATATGGTTTTTTCCAGCATCAGGGAATTGTTTGTGTACTCAAAAGAAGGAGACAAAGAACCTGTGCCTGTTTTAAAACTGGGTTTTAAGTAAATTCCTTTATATATTTACTATAGCAATTGCTTCATTCCTGATGATGCCTTCCTTTGAAAATCCAAATATTTAATAATTGATTTCGGTAATACAAATATTGACCAGGATGGCCTGCTTTGCCTGTTCGTTTTAGGAAAGTAAATACACAGAAAACTCATATTTTGTTATCCGGATTATTAATACCAAAACCTGTTTTATGAAACTATTTATCATAATCGCCTTATCGCTGCTTCCCGTTTTGGCAAATGCACAAAAAAAAGGCAAATTCTATATAGGCTTTCAGGTTCAGCCAGAGTTAACATTTTATAAATCACAGTATCCTTTTGTATCTCCTACCACTTATGCAAAATCTTCTTTAAACATAGGCTTTAATCTTAATGGCCAATACCAAATAACAGATCGTTTATTTACAACGCTGGGTTTGGGTTTTATTTCAAGAAAACTGAATACAACTGTAGGTGTAGATCAAGCTCGTTTGCCAGCCCCTTACACAAATGATAGTGCAGTTGGCCCATACGTAGCTACAAAAACAGTTTCGTCCCGCTTATTACAAATACCGTTTGGTTTTGGATATGTTTTTTTTAAAACCAAAAAGATCGATGTTTTTGGAACCCTCGTTTTTATTCCCAATTTTCTTTTAAATACAAAATTCGGTGCTAATATTTCATATCCAACGGCTGGGGGTCCATATCCAGCATTCAAGAAAAATTATTGGCAGGGTTTTTCATTAAATCCATCTGTAGGTATTGATTATACTTTATCCCAAAAAATTAAACTAACAGGCGCTATTGCTTATTCACTGGTAAATACAGTTAGAGAAGACGAATATACTGATAAACAACCTGAGTTAAAACATACATATTTGCAACTTGGTTTAGGCGCAAAACTAAAATTAAAATAAGTAGCCGCCTTTGTTCCTCGCCTTCACTATAGCCTGTCATCTTAATTAAACCACTAAAAATCATTTCCAATTAATTTTCTTTCTACATTTACACTACCATTGCTCCCCGGATTTGTTTTATTCTAATGCAGAGCCAACTCCATCAGCATCATAGTTAATTAAAACAAACGCATCATGTCTGTTAATAAAGAAATTAAAAAAGTAACCACCAATACATTGCAGAAAATGAAAGCCGCAGGAGAAAAGATCTCGATGATAACGGCTTACGATTTTTCATTTGCAAAAATTTTTGATGCCGCAGGTATTGATATCATCCTGGTTGGCGATAGTGCCAGCAATGTAATGGCCGGCCACGAAACCACCCTGCCTATCACACTCGACCAGATGATATACCATGCACAGAGCGTAGTACGTGGTATTGACCGCTGCCTTGTAGTTGTGGATATGCCCTTTGGTTCCTATCAATCCAATTCAGAAATAGCGTTGGCTTCTGCCATTAAAATAATGAAAGAAACGGGCGGCCATTCTGTAAAATTGGAAGGCGGCGAAGAAGCATTGGATTCAGTAAAAAAAATTGTGAGTGCCGGAATTCCGGTAATGGGGCATTTGGGATTAACACCGCAAAGCATTTATAAATTTGGTACTTACACCGTAAGGGCCAAAGAAACCGATGAAGCAGCCAAATTAAAAAAAGATGCGTTGCTGTTGCAGGAGGCCGGTGCATTTGCCATTGTGCTGGAAAAAATTCCGGCGGTGCTGGCAAAAGAAGTAAGTGAAAGTTTGCACATTCCAACAATCGGCATTGGCGCCGGAGGCAACTGCGATGGCCAGGTTTTGGTAATGCATGATATGTTGGGTATTAATGTTGAATTTAAACCTCGGTTTTTACGGCAATACCTCAATATGCATGAGCAGATAGATGCTGCAGTTAAACAATACATCAAAGATGTAAAAAGTAAAGACTTCCCGAATGAAATGGAGCAATATTAAGTTTTCCCACTAAGCCGCTAAGTACACAAAGAAAAATCTCACAGGAAACACTTTGTGTTCTTCGTGCCTTTGTGGGATAAAACCGTTCTTCGTAACTTGCAGCCCTTAATTACAAATCAAATAACATGAAGTTTTTAAAAACATTAAAAATACAATCCAATAATAACGGTGTTTCAACCGGCTTAAACTGGTTAAAAAGCAAAGGAGAAAAACTAAGTTCCTATTCACCGGTTGATGGCAAACTGATTGCTTCTGTAACCGGTGTCGATGCAAAAACGTATGAAGCTGTAATTAAAAAAGCACAAACTGCTTTTGCCGAATGGCGTACCTGGCCTGCACCAAAGCGTGGCGAAATTGTACGGCAGATAGGTGAAGAGCTGAGAAAAAATAAACATGATCTTGGCCAACTGGTAAGTTATGAAATGGGCAAGAGCCTGCAGGAAGGACTGGGCGAGGTGCAGGAGATGATAGACATCTGCGACTTTGCAGTTGGCCTCAGCCGCCAGTTACACGGCTTAACCATGCACAGCGAAAGACCTGGCCACAGAATGTATGAACAATACCATCCATTGGGCATTGTTGGCGTAATATCTGCTTTTAATTTCCCTGTTGCAGTGTGGAGCTGGAATGCTGCACTGGCATGGGTTTGTGGTGATGTTTGTGTTTGGAAGCCCAGCGAAAAAACGCCGCTTTGTGCTATTGCCTGTCAAAATATAATTCAACCTGTTCTCAAAAAAAATAATGTACCCGAAGGTGTATCCAATATAATTATAGGGGGAAGAAATGTGGGAGAATGGATGAGTAACGATACGAGAATTCCGTTGGTATCCGCAACCGGCAGTACAAGAATGGGCAAAGCTGTTGGTGCGGCTGTTGGCCAGCGTTTGGGAAGAAGTTTATTGGAGTTGGGTGGTAACAATGCCATCATCATCACCGAAAATGCTGATCTGGATATGGCATTGATCGGTGCAGCATTTGGTGCAGTAGGTACAGCCGGTCAACGTTGCACTTCAACACGCAGGTTAATCATCCACGAAAAAATTTACAATAAGTTTAAAGAGAAATTAGTGAATGCTTATGGACAGTTAAAAATAGGCAATCCGCTAAACGAAAAAAATCACGTAGGCCCGTTGATTGATAAAGATGCGGTAAAAATGTACCTGGATGCTATTGAAAAATGTAAAGCCGAAGGCGGAAAATTTATTGTGGAAGGTGGTGTACTAAAAGGAAAAGCTTTTGAAAGCGGCTGCTACGTTAAACCCTGTATTGCCGAAGCAAAAAACAGTTTCGCCATTGTACAGCACGAAACCTTTGCTCCCATTGTGTACCTGATGAAATACAAAACACTTGATGAAGCCATTGCCATGCAAAACGGAGTACCGCAGGGTTTATCATCAGCCATCATGACCAATAATATGCGGCAGGCCGAGCAGTTCTTGTCGCAGGTGGGCAGCGATTGCGGTATTGCCAATGTAAATATCGGAACATCGGGTGCCGAGATTGGCGGCGCTTTTGGAGGCGAAAAAGAAACCGGCGGCGGGCGTGAAAGCGGCAGCGATGCCTGGAAAGTGTACATGCGCAGGCAAACCAATACCATCAATTATACTGATAAGTTGCCGCTTGCACAGGGCATTAAATTTGATTTGTAAAATTTTGCAAATAAATACAAACGGTATGGCTGCTATGCCTTTACCATTTACATTTGCCAAAACAAATATTTGTATATGAATAAGTTTTTAAAAGTTTTTATCCGCAGGATGCTGTGCATTGCTTTATTGATCTCAGGCCTCTCATCATTTGCACAAACCAGCGTAATACCAAATAGCTGGCATTTGATGGATAAAGAAGCGGATGGCTACAACGGAGTAAGTGCTGATAAAGCTTACCAGTTTTTAAAAAGTAAAAACCTGAAAAGCAATACCGTACTTGTTGCGGTAATTGATACCGGCATTGATACCCTGCATGAAGATCTGAAAACGATACTCTGGAACAACCCGAATGAAATACCTGGCAATGGTAAGGATGATGATGGCAACGGTTATGTTGACGATGTACATGGCTGGAATTTTTTGGGTGGTAAAGACGGCAGAAGCGTAAGGGTTGACAGCGATGAAAGAAGCCGTGTGTATTATGGCCTTAAATCCAAATGGGGTAATAAAGAGATTGATAAGAAAACTTTATCCAAAGCTGACCTGTATGAATATGAAATGTTTAAAAAGGCAGAAGCAGAAATAAAAGGTAATGATACCAAGCCTGATGAATTTGCAGATGTGGATGTGCAAAGTTTAAAAGACATGCATACTTCATTATTAACAAGCGACAGTATTTTAAAAAAGGCATTGGGTAAAGATACCTATACCGGTACTGAGCTTGATCTGTACACTACCAAATCATTTTCTGAGCGCAGGGCAAAGAATGAAATACTGGGGCTTATGAAATCCAACAATATGCTCGATCAATCCAATAAGGAATTTTGTGGCGGCCTGGCCGAGTATATAGAACATATTGAAGGCGAGCAACGTAAATCGCAGGCAAAAGGTAATGCTCCAAAAGAATACCGTAAAGATATTGTTGGTGATGATGAAACAAATTTTAGCGACTACAAATATGGCAACAGCGATATCATGGCCGATTTTTCGATGCATGGTACGCATTGTGCCGGCATTATAAGCGCTGTACGCAATAACGGCAAAGGCGGCGATGGTATTGCTGATAATGTACGCATCATGGTTTTGCGTGTTGTACCCGATGGAGATGAGCACGATAAAGACATTGCCCTCGCCATTCGCTATGCGGTTGACAATGGTGCACAGATCATCAGCATGAGTTTTGGAAAAAGTTTTTCGCCACAAAAAAAATGGGTTGATGAAGCCTTTGCCTATGCCGAAAGTAAAAACGTATTGCTGATACATGCAGCAGGCAACGATGCAAAAAATGTGGATAGTGCTGATAATTTTCCAAATGCAAATTATGTAAGTGGTGGCAGGGCCGGTAATGTAATAACAGTTGGCGCCAGTGCCGAACCCAAGTCGGGCAGTTACACCGCCTCATTCAGCAATTACGGCAAAAAAGAAGTTGATGTATTTTCTCCGGGTGTAAAAATATATTCAACCCTCCCCGGTGGAAATAATTATGGCAATTTAAGCGGTACCAGTATGGCGGGCCCTGTGGTTGCAGGCATAGCCGCATTAACACTGCAGTATTATCCTGGCCTCTCTGCAAAGCAATTAAAATATGTTATCGAAAAATCAGCACAAAAGCCAGCCGAAAAAGTTGACAAACCCGGTACCGATGATAAGGTTGATATGAGCGAACTTTGCAGAACCGGCGGCGTTGTAAATGCTTACGAAGCGGTGAAACTGGCGGCAACCCTGGTGGGTGAAAATAAAAAAGAAAACCTGCCAAAGCCTAAAATGACTCCTAATAAAAAGGGATAAAAAGAATAGTTCATTTGTAAAACTTCCGGAGTATAAAAACTTCGGAAGTTTTTTTGTTACCAGCTTTAATATTTCATGGCATCATCGTTGTGAACTTGTTCTGTTCTTATTTCCTTTTGGTAAAAGGAAATAAGAATCTCACTTGTACTGCATACGAGTGGGGAACATTAATTGTGTTTTACAAAAATGCTTTTATTGAACAAAAAGGTGTGTATATTTATGAGTTGGGCGCAAATGAAATCATCCGTTAATAATTGTAAAAATGAAAAAGACATTTTTGTCAACATATTTTATTTTGGCTACAGTTTTCTGTTCCTATGGCCAAACAGTTTTAGACACAGACGGATTAAATAATCTAGACAATGTTTATTTATTTTCACTGAAAGAATATTGCAAAACGCAGGACACTTCTAAAACCAAAATAGTCTATATACGAGTTGAACATTTCATCGGAGACAGTTGGCCAAAAGAAATTGAGAGTTTTGAAATAAAATATCTCAAAAATGAAGATGAATATATTCAAGTAGTTAAACAAAATAATGGCAGTGCAACTATTGTAGGAATTTCTCCTTTGGATTTCAGGCATGGAGAATTTTCTGTTACAATTATTCCTTTTTCGGCTACATACGAAAACAATAAACTCTGGCTCGGTAACGGAGGCGGGTTAACAATCTATTTTTCCTATGTCAGAAAAAAGCAAGGGCTTATTTTTAAAAAGAAAAAGTGGTATGGAATATAATAACCTGCGCCGCCGTGGGAAGATGTATTTTGCCGCCGTCTGGTTTTCAACCAATGGCGTATAAATCTCTTCAACCTAAATATCTTCTTCCCTCAACTCCAAAAATCTTTCTGTATTAAATTAGAATGAATTTCCCTGCCCTTCAGGGCAGGGAACAAATTGGCACTCGCCAAATTGGGCTTTAGCCCAACAGTTTAATTTGGGCTAAAGCCCCAAAATACATTTTCATCTCATTCACCGCCCTAAAAGGCGGCGCAATTAAATCCCGCCCTCCACTTGAATGGAAACAACGTTATTTTCTCGTAATTTTAATCCTCAAAAACTTATCAGCCATGCCAAAACCATCACCCGATTCCTACTTTGCCTATTTTAAAAAATATGTTGACCAGGTACCGGAAGAAGACCTCTCAGCAGCATTCAGCAATCAATTACCTGTAATCAACAATTTGCTCAATTCAATAACCGATGAGCAATCAACGTATGCTTACGATACCGGTAAAT
>JANOVD010000422.1:0-1815 GCA_031417255.1 Chitinophagaceae bacterium | reverse complement strand
CAGAATCCCCCTCGAAATCAACACCGTTCAGAGTAATGTTTCCGTGCAAGTTAAACACATCGGCGTCCGCACCTCCCCCAAAGTCAATTCCATTCAAAACGACAGAGCTAATATCAAACACGTCAGCTCCAGAATCTCCCTCGAAATCGATTTGCGTCAGTATCGAGCCCGTTAAGAGGAAGGTATCCGCGTCATCACCACCATTGAAATTCGCATTCGATGTTAAGTGGGGCGCAACCAAGATATCTTCGCCAACACCGCCGAAGACACTGGCATTTGTCGAGCCTGTCAATCGATCCCGAAATGCACTTCCAACAAGTCCAGTGAAGACCCCTTGTGCCCTGATCTGATGAGGATCGTCCAATCCTAGCGATGGTGCAACGTCTTGAATCACGTAGTTGGCAGCGCTCAACAGCGATAGATCGAATGTGACTCCAAGATCGGGAAACGCAGTCGTGGTGATGTTGGCTCGACTAAAGTCAAGTACATTATCCCCTTGTCCATCTCGCACTGTTAAAGTGCTATTAGGCGACAACAGATACGTATCGTCTCCGTTCTCATTGATAACGAGCGGCGCGCCTTGCAAGACAATGCTTGGCGGCAAATCAACATTGGCATTGTCATCGCCATCCCGAAGAACAATCGTGTCGTTTCCGGCCCCACCATAGAGATAGTCAAGTCCCGAACCACCATCGAGAACGACATTTCTTCCAAACGTGACTGTAGACGCATCGATCACATCGTCGTCACCGAACGAGATGATGGTCAAATTGGTAACGCCCGGCAAAAAGTCGGCATCCGAAACCCGGATTTGGTTGGCAAAATCGTCCCCGAAAACGAGCAAGGACTGATAGGTATCTGTTCCCGTATCGTCATCCGACACGATCAAGTCGACTTGAATGCGTCCTAGGTAAAGCGTTCTATCGACCTCAAAAGTGGAGCCAGTTCCCGATTGGATGACGGACGACGTCCCAACATCCTTGCCTACCCATGAATACGTGAACGCTTCCTGTCCGGGATCGGTGATAATAGCCTTGAGCGAGAACAAGCTCACGTTGGTAATGACATCGGGAACATAGAGTACTTTTGGGGCAACATTGTTCACCCGAACTTGAGTGCTTTGCGTCGAGACTCCACCGTCATCATCGGTGACCCTAACGATAACCGTCTCAAGATCGCTCGACGTTCCGACTGCGTAATCGTCCCGATACTTGTAGATCGCTTCAAATGTCCGTGTCAGCGGATCCACGTTGGCTGCCGTTAACTCATCAGCCGACCATTGGACGGTCGCGGTATGGCGATCGAGCTCGCTCTGGTCCGTATAGGAACCGGTGATCCGAACCTCTTCCCCTTCGTTGATCGGCGTTCCGGGATCCGCATTGACCCAACCGCCCGTCGAATTGCGAACGTAGAGTTGCACCGGCGTCAGTACTGGAATGAAGTTTAGAACGTTGAGATTCCTCGTACTGGTCACGAATGTTCCATTCGGCACATCCTGATCGGCTAGCTGAACCGTAATCGTATACGGTGCCCCACCCGGCGCATTGTCGCGATACAGGTGAGTTAAACCCGTTAGTTGCGTCGTTCCAGGTGCGGGCTGGATCACGGTCGGTTTTGAGCCATCGCCCCAATCGATGATGACCCTATGAACATCGTTGATCCCGGCATCGCTGTATCCAATCGAGAGACTGGCCGCGCTGTTTTCGTCAATGGTCGGTTGCAGCAAGGTGACGCTGTTGATGACCGGTAATGCGTTGTTGACCGTAATCTCCCGCGTCAATCGTGTCGGCGTCGATACCGCCGATGACGATGTCG
>JANOVD010000421.1:0-18284 GCA_031417255.1 Chitinophagaceae bacterium | reverse complement strand
CCCTACTAATTCTCTTAACTCATTATTTAGGTTTAGATCTACAAGTGAAGTATAAATTTTAAAACGATCAATTAATAGCTCCAATGAGTACTTAGTAATATCATCACTGGACAATACTTTATAATTAAAATACGGCAAGTCCGATTTTCTAAGAATAAAAAGAGAGTCACCTACTAATGCAACGTTGCGGTAGCCAAAAGTAATTATTTCAAACCCCTTGATAACATCTGAATTTATTTGAGAAAGGTTACGTCCAAAGCAAATAATAATATATTCATCTGGTGTAGCATTTAAACGGTTGATGGCTGGAATAATATCTTCTTTACTCAATAAATATCTCAATGATGCAAGCCTAAAGAATATTTCAGAGATCAAATCTTTATATTTTGTGGCTAAGCTACTGGGCAGAAATGAATCAAAATTGCCATGTGTTGAATCCACATCATCGGCAAATGCGCTTTTGTCCATGATGTAATTAATACCGTTAACGTATAGCTTTCCTAACTCTCCGGTTGGCATAGTCTTATTACTGAGAACATCATATTCAGTTAGTACTGGAAGTAAGATTGCCTCAGATGAATCTTTGAATCTTTGGGCTTTGACTTCAGAGATTGTTTGCCCAACTAATGTACCTACAAATGCCTCTTCTACTTTAGTTTTCACACTATCAATAAAATCTAGTGGACGGGATTTTCCATTTGCATCACACCAACTATCAGTAATGAAATCTAATTCAATAGTTTTAAGGAACTTCTTATTCTTTAAGACCTCCTGCACTAACATTTTAAAATAATCAAGATTATCAATCCATATTCTTTTCTCACCTTGTGTCGTGGGTATGCTTGGCAGAGCTAAAGGCTTCATTGTAATTAAATGTGGAATAATAGAATATTGCCGTAAAAACAATATTGCAATGTATTCACATATCCATTTCTTAATCCCGTAATCAGCTTGCAACCCACTCATATCCGGGAATGAATATTTTGAAGCTATCCATGAGTGGTTCATTTCATATGGATCTCTAAAATTAAAATACAATCCAAAAACCTCATCCATTGTATCCGGCAAAAGCTCATATTGAGGGGGAATGCTATGAGTAAATTTGAAGCATCTATTTATACATTTATATCTGCCCCTATAATACAATAACCCTCCCAAGGCATAATGAAATTCAAGAAACTTTTTTCTCTCATTTACTCTTTGATCTACCTGATCTTGATTTGTGATTCCAATGGAGTCTGTATAGGAATATTCAGCTTGAATATATTCAAGCGAAGATCTAAAATATTCAAAAGCATTTTCCCAATGATAAACTATATAATCATCTCTCTCATATTTTAAAGCAAGTTGTAAATTTCGCCACATCCAGCCATATGTAGGTTCCGAAACTTTGGAGTTTGTATATTCACCAAGTAACCACACCGACCCAGCGGTTCTATGTTCAAGAAAAGCAAGCCTTTTGTTTTTCTGAATTGCTAATTCTTCAATAGTTTTAGTTACTAATTCATAATAGGGTAGCTTATAAGTAACCTCCATGTTCGGGAATACATCTCTGACTTCTTTATATTCATCATACATGAAACCCGAAATTGTCTTAGCAATTGTCTCATTTTGATTTTTGATTGAAAAATATAATAGATCTGAAATTGCGCTAAAATAAATCAAATCATCTTCATTCTTTCTATTCTTGTGTCTAGTAATTAGATAAGGTAAAAATTTTAATGGAGTATAATATAGCAAAACCTTATTGACAAAACTGAGGAAAGAAAATATTAACACTACCGTAAAAACTAAAACGATATACCGTGCTGAGTTCGCAATAAAATAGTTAAGTCCGGAAATTTTAATTAATTGGGGAAACTCACATAACCAAATCAAAATGGATATCAATGATAAGCATAATAACCATGTGAAATATCTCTTCTCTTTTTCCTTATTAAATAGATCCAAAATTATCAGTGAGGAATACTTTTCATCCAGCCTTGAAATAACTTGTAGTAGTATTGGATATGCAATACCCAAGATTGCAGCGATAAATGATACACATATTGTAACAATTTGAATTGCCATTTAACATTATTTATTGTTAGTGTTACCAAATGGATAAGGTTTTAAAGTAGTATACGGGATTCAAAAATATGCAATAGTTTTTAATACCTTTTTTGCTTATTATTTTAACTTCATTCAGCAATACTCCTTCGTTATCATATACCGCGGTCTGCTGGTTACTTGCCTCAAATACTGCAACCGATTCGCACTCGTTCTACGGGTGCAGGTGGACGGGGTGATCGAAATACCGGCACCAGGGAAAGCAGTTCAAATGGGTAGGAATCAGGGTGGTGTGATGGAGATATTTTAAATATGAAAGGAATTGAACGGAACTACGTAAATCAATGTGAATAGGCGTGATTTATGCAGTTTCTTTTATGACAATAGCCAACACTTTAAAACACCGTTCCAAATTTGAAGTAAGAATAAATCAATGCACTCAATACAAGAATAACAACCAAGAGAACCAAAACCATTCTGATGGACACATTGATTGAATGTACCAAATGATGTGCGGTATCGTTTGCATACACATACAAAACGAACAACAACAACAAGAATAAAACGGCAGCAGTTAGCATAGTTGATTTTTAAGAGTGAGTTTAATCCATTGGCTTGCATCAATAAGTTTCTTTTGTTTCTTTAACCCATCGGACAAAATAAAGCGTTTAGCAAACTGATTTCTAAAAGTTTTATCAAACGGAATACAGTTAGGTTGAACAGGAGCAACATCAAAACCCAATCTTTCAATCTCAGAGACAGTTACATTTTCAGGCAACCGGAACAACAGATTGAAGAAGGTAGAGTTATCCGCTTTACTCAATTGCTTAGGAACAATTATCAGCCCTGCATCTTTCAGTTGACAGACAACATCAAAACATTTTGTTTGGTGTGCAGCAGTTTTCGCTTTGTATTCCTCAAACAATTCATTCAAAAGTATTGCAGACAAAGGATTCAGCCGACCATTTAACGGACTGTATTCATTGTAGCCGGACAAACCAAAAGTTTTTTTTTGCCGTGTTGGATGCTGGGAGTACCAAATAAGTTTTTCATATAGGTCGGCATTGTCAGTTATGACAGCACCACCTTCACCACCAAAAAAACTTTTCCCCGGACTGAAAGAAAGTACGGTTGCATCAGCAAATGAACCTGCCGGACAATTATCCCTGACAGCACCAAAACTTTGTGCAGAATCAGAAATGTAAATCAATCCATTTTCAATACAGAAATCTTTTATTGCTTTTGAGTTTGCCGGAACACCGTTGAAGTCAGTTGACAAAACAACTTTTGTGTTACGGCTTAACACAGCCAAAAGTTGTTTTGATTCTAAATTCAGAGTGTCAGGTTCAACAGCCAAAAAAACTATTTTGCTACCGCAAAATAGAAACGGGCTGACACTCCCACCCCAAGTAAACGGAGTAGAAATTATTTCACCTCTCTTTATTTCCAACGCAGCAGACAAAGCCAACAACGCAGAAGTAGCATTGCAAAAAGCAACAGCATACTTTTTTGTAAAGTGATTACACAACTTTTGTTCAAACAAAAAAGTTGAACCAGCACCCGACAAGTGCTGCATTTGAATTGAGGGTTGCGAAACGCATCCCTCAATGTAAGTTTCAAACTGTTTCATCAGTGGTTGCAAATCCATCATTAAACATTTACATGAGGTTCTAATTCCCGAATTGCTTTTCCTAACTTTTGTTGGTCGATCATAAAATCATCAGTCAATACTTCCTTGAGGTAATCAGGAAAAGGAAAACCCTTCAAAGGTTTGTTTTCCGTTTCATCCCACCACGGCAAGAAAGAATTGTTACGGCAAAATGCCAATGCACAATAGTCAGCATAAATAGAAGCACTCATATTTCCGGTTGGGATTATATCAATAGAGGCAAACTCAATATGTTTTATTTCCAGTTCCCCTGCCACGATTGCCATACTTGCGATAAGTGCCTCTCTGATTTCCCTGGGAGCAGCATTTGCTTTATAGAACCGCTTTGCGGATTCAATTAAAGTAGCATCATGTTCATCAACTAACAACGCAGGGTTCAAACCTTTGGCAATGCTTAAAACGATTTGAGGGAAATCCATTTCAAGAGGCATCAGAACAGGAATGATAGTCCACCGTTGTCTCATCGCTTCACTGATTGAGTTAGGACGATTTGAAGTTCCAACCAAAACAGTTTTGCCTGACAAACTTGGGTCACTTAAAAAACCTTGCAGTTGTCCTTGTATGTTTTGTGTAACACCGCTGTCACCAGTAGATGCGTTTCTATTCAAAGGAAAAATTAATTCAACCTCATCAATAATTCCAAAACCACCAAGCTGTTTCAGCAAATCAAACATCAGTTTTGCTTTGCGTTCCGATTCACCCACATATTGATTTTTCGGACTATTGAGATAGAACGAAGGAACACCTGCTTTCGCAGCAGCAATATTTGCCATCACAGTTTTACCACCCGAAGGAGAACCGCAAAGCATCACATTACGCAAACAGTTTTTATCACCCTTCTTAATTGCTTCCGCAATTCGCATGAGTATGCTCATTGGTTTGTTCACCGTAGCACCGACCAAGTTTTGTTGCTTCACCCTGCTTTGGTCAATAGCTTCTAAAGTTGATTCCGACAAACTGATAATATCAGATTGCTTTTTTGCAAACACATCTGCCGACTGTATCGCTTCACCAGTTTTGTCGGATGCAAGAAAGATTGCCTCAGTGGAACGGTTGGGAGTACCGGCACATAGGTTTGCAATCACTTCATCACTTAATTCTTCATCGGCTTTTGCATTTGGATAGCGTTCTTTTAATGCAGCAATGAAAACCAACTTTTCAGCAACAACAGGTTGCGACAAATTCACCACTGGAACATTTTGATAAATCAAACTTTCCAATGTTCCTGTTCGTGCCTCGGAAAAAATTACATAGTTGCCATACTTGCGGACACCTAAACTCTTTGCAAGTTTCATCACAGTTTCAATACTGAGAATTTGTTCCTCACTATGAGTTCCGTTTTGCAGTTGTGGAGTTAAGTGTTCCGTAAAGTTGAATAGCACCAAAAATTTTAAAGGAACACCATCTCTTAAAAAGACATTGCTTTTGGATTGAGAAAGTTTTAGCAAGCTGCGAATAATCCTGACAAATTCCGGTTCGTCACTATTGCTTTTAGCACAGCCATTTGTACTCAAACCCAAATCACTCAGGCATTTTGTTACATTGCTTTTTTCATCATTATTCAGCAATCGTAAATCATAAGTAACGCCTGATGACTTTGAAAATTCAATCATCACCAAATTGTGTTTTACTAATGCCTCAGTTCGCAATAGTTCAAGCAAAGGAGAAAGTGTTTGGTTTTCTCCAACTTCAAGGTCAGACAAATCACGACCTGAATGTATAATAGCAGATCTACCTTCAAGGTATGGCTGCATAAGTTTCTTTATTGCTGTCATAGTATTAGTTTTTAATTTTTGATTGAGGGTTTAATTTCCTTGTGCGGTCAGCTTCCTTTTTGCTCACAGTTTGCTTCACAGTTTGCTCAACTTGTTTCGCATTTGGCAACCAACAAGAACCGCCAGTCCATCTGCGATTCGTGTTGCTGTACTTCACACCATATTTGCCTAATGCAGCAGTTAACCGTTCAATTGCTTCATTGCAAGAGCCGTCAGCCATACCGATTGTTTCTGAAACCAAATCCACTACATGAGTTTGGTTATCAGTTCTAAGTTCACTGACAATTCCTCTACCCATTGCATCAACAGCAGAGATAACCGGTACTGAATTTTTGATAACAACATTTACAGTTTTAAACCCTGCTTCAACTGCTGCTTTGGAAACAATCTGAATCATTTCCTTTGTGAACACACGACTATGTTGCGACTGCACTTCATTCATAAGCACCTCAACAGATTTTTTAAAACAAGTCTTATCGGCACTCAACATTTGCACAACCTTTTCCGACACGGCACTTTTATCTTCAACTCTGTATTGCATTTCGGTAATGGTTCTTACAATGGCTGACTGTTGTTTTGCCAACGCTTCAATACTTTCAGATGCAAAAGCATTCATGTGTTTAGCATAGGTTTCAGCAAATCCAAAACGCATAGCGTTTGGCGACTTCAAATCCATTTGCGTTATGTGAGCATTAAAACTGGTTGACTTCATATCAACACTGCCTGTTATCAAATCATTGATTGCAGCAGTGGACATACTTGAAATAGCATCAAACATTACTCTGCTTGCTGCATAAGTGTTAGAGGTAGAACTGTATGATACAGATTCTAATTCTTCTAAGTTTGAATAAGTGGTTACTTGACTCATGGTATAAATTATTAAGTGTTACACAAAAATTTCATCTTCATTCGAAAGCACCTCACCGAAGTCAGGAGCAGCAGTATTTGTTGCACCTTGTTCAGCAGTGTTACTTTCAGTTGATTGTGCCCTTTCAACAGGATGCTTTACTGTTTCAGGTTGCGGTGCAGTTGCAATCTGTGGGGAGCCTTGTTCCTCAGTTTCTTGTAGCGATTGAGCAGCATTATTTACCGACACAGGGATTTGAGTTGTTGCATCCCAAAAGTCAAGGAAGCCGCTCATGTTTTTTGGTGGGTTCATAATTACTATTTCCGGTATAGGGAGCATTTGCATCAGGTAAAACCGATTGTTCAACAACATACAATACATCGGGTGCAAAGTGAGTTTTGGTTTGCTCTCAAACGACATGTACAGGCGTTCAAAATCAGCAGCAAGTTTTACCATCTGACCTTTCACCGAAATCATTTTATCGCTTATTGTCTGTTGTATGTCTCTTTCTTTTTTCAGTCCGGTTTCGTGTGGCTTTGATTTCCTTTCTGCAATGGCAGTATTCTTCATTAACTCAAACTGCTTTGAGTAACCAGCACATTTTATATTGAGCCAAACACTAAGGACAGCGAAGAACAGCCAAACTATATTCGTAGAATTACCAGGGTGACTTAATACCTGAAAAACATTCAAGAATGGAATCAGCAGCAACGGCAACAACCATGAGTAACGATACCACAACGACATTATTCCATTGGAAGTAATTTTTGAATCATCAATTCTAAAATTGATAGCTACATCTAATACAGCATACGCAATCACAAGCCCGAACAAAATGGTAGTGAGTAGCGGTAGGTTATGTATATTTATTGTCTCACCCAAAAACAATCTAACTGCACTCACAGCCAAAACAGCTTCAACCAAAACAGTGAACCACTTCCGTCTTTTCAGTCGTTTAGCGGCTGCCTCATTCTCTACACTCTTTGAAGTAATCTGCAAATCAGGATTCGCTATGCTCAGTTCATTCAATGCCTTCCTGTGTTCACCTTCCCGTTCCTGCGATTCGGAAAATTTTTTCCGAGGCAAATCGGTTGCTGATAAGGTTGCACTGATTTTATCTTCCTTTGCACGGAGTTCGGCAAGAGGGTCAGATGGCTTGATGCGAAATATGTTTTGCAAAAATTTTATCATGCAGTGAATTGTTTATTGGTTTTTAAAAATGGTTTCAAACACCCGTTCTGGTGCTTCAAGTTCAGTTACTTCTTGTGTGCATTTTTTTGATGAACCCGGTGCAGGGTTAACAGCAATTACTTTCACACCAGTCGGAATATTTTCAAGGGTAGGTTTAGGATTTAAGTAAGGAGCATCATTCTGTAAATCCGAAAACGCAACTAAATATTTATGTGCAGGTGTGGTATCTGAAATTGCATTGAATGTTTTAAAAGAACTGTTAAGACCGCCAATAATGTCTGACCAAAGATTCTCCTTCAATCCCTTTACATAAACTTTAGTAGAAAGAACTGTCTCACATTCTTTCAAAAATTTTCCCTTCTGTTGTTGATACAGTTTTTCCTTGGTTAACGAATCAAAAGAAAAATTTTCAGTGGCTTTTTCCCATGCTTTTAATTTATCGTCAGCCTCAAAAGAAGTTTCACCACTTTTGGTTTCGGGCTTGGGTTGCTTCTCAGCAAATGCGGGAACACTCATGTAAATGCACAGGTTATTCTTACTGTCATTATCAAAATAACTCAACCACAACCTGCCACCGTTATGACGATGAATGCTGTCAGCAGCACGGCTTAAATGTTCAAGTTCCACTTTTGGAATTGCGTACTTAATGTAGCAATCGCCAGTGCCATCAGCTACATAGTAAATCCAGTTCTCATAAACAGGTTTTGCAACAGGTGGTGGAGCATCTTTGCCGATAAGATTTTTTTCTACAAAACCATTTGCAGCAGCTTTAAAATTTTCGTTGGTGAAATAGAAAAATCCACCAATGAGTATTGCTGTTACTACAAGTACGATTGTGATTGTTTTTGATTTGCTGTTCATACCAGTGTTGTTTAATTGTTTAAGTTATATTTTGAGTTAGCGATAACGGTTATTTCGTGAGCGATTTCCTCTGCCAATGAATCCACGGAGCATAATGTATAAGCCGAGGCAAACAAGAGCTAGTGTAAGAATGGATTGAAGCAGGGCATATTGTCCGGCTGCATTACCACTATACAATTTGATAAAGAGCACGAGTGCAGCGGCAGCGGCAGTGATGATGTACACTACACGGTTGCCGACTAAAATCAGAATGCCACAGAGAATGATAAAGACAACAGTACCTTGCGACAGATTACCAATCAACGCCAGCTTTATCGCTGCAATGATGATAGAGATGATGGAACAAATTTTCAAGAATGTTTGCATAAGCGATTTGTATTTAACGGCACAAATATGTTTGGGGGTAGTTCGGTGTATGTGAACTAACTAATTGTTTGCGTTCCTGTTTTGGTTTAAACTTGATTGAGCAGTTTTTAAAGTAGGCTTCCATAAGTGATTTGTATTTAACGACACAAAGATGAAAGACGGTAGTTCGGCGTATCTGAACTAATAATTTACCTCATATTTGGTTTTGGTACAAAGATGTACCTACATTTGTCCGGTCAATCCGAACTAAAACATGCCAATAAATAGAAACGCACTTTTAAGATATCAGGTTATTGATAAATGCCTGAAGAATCGTTCACGCAAATGGACTTGGCAGGAGATTCTTGAAAAGGTAAATGAAGCATTGGAAGATGATAACTCAGATACAAATGGTATTGGCAAAACGACTTTGTTTGCTGACTTAAAAAACATTCAACTCATTTACGACCTTGAGATAGTAAAAATAAAAGATGGCAAGACAAGCTATTTACTTTATGCTAATGAGGATGATTCAATAACTCACCAGCCATTAAATGAAAAGGAAGCAAAACAACTCAGGTCAGCGATAATGGTAATTTCAAGATTTAAGGGAATGCCACAGTTTGAATGGATACACGAAATAATCCCTATTCTTGAATCCAAAATGGGCTTGACTGAAACAGAGAAGGAAATAATTTCATTTGAAAGTAATCTTGACTATTCAGGTGCAAAACATATCCCTGCTCTTTACAATGCTATACTGAACAAACGAGTTGTCCAACTAACTTATCAAGATTTCAAAAGCCCTATTGCATATCAATTAGAAATACATCCACAATATTTGAAGCAATATAACTCAAGATGGTTCATTATGAGTTTCATGGATAAGTGGGGAGACAAACCACAAATAAATGCACTTGACAGAATCGTAGAGATTAAAGAGTTGAAAACAAAGTATCGTACTGTAAAAAACTTTAATTGGGACGATTACTTTTCTGATATGATAGGCGTTTCAAGGACAAATAATAATTCAGCCGAAATAAAACTTCTGATTTACGATGAAGTTCAAGCCGCATATATTCAAACCAAACCATTACATCAATCTCAAAAGCCCATAAAAAAAACTGATGAAGGTTATGAAACAAGTATAAATGTTATTCCTAATTATGAATTAGAAAAATTGCTTCTTTCGTATGGTGAGCAAATAAAAGTTATTAGTCCGCCTGAATTGGTCAATGTCTTGCACAAAAGAGTAGATAAACTGTATCAACTGTACGCTAAGGGAAAAAGACAATCTAAGAAATCAAGTTAAACCGTAATAATTATATGAAAAAAATCGGCAAGAATACATATGAAGTAAAAATAGGGAACACCATTAAAGCAAGTACTTCATCAGTCGCTTTCCTTTGGAAGAACTGGCATTATTTCTATGAATTATTTCCCGAAAAAATTTCAGCTGAACTTATTGCCGATAACGAATGGATTGCTAAAGGTTTCAACACTTTTGGAAGGTTCCACTTATACTATTGTGAAATTAAATACAATACGGGAAGATTTGAGTTTTTTGCATCAATTATCAAATACAGATTCTTCAAAAGTTTTCAGGCGAAAATAACATTAGAGTACAGCCGAGTTGATGCCAATAAAATTTCATATTATCTAACCACTCAAGTTAAACTGCCTTCGCTTTTTAGTCCGTTTGTTCGCCTATTACACGGAACTGCTGATGCCGCCGCAGTTTATATTAATGTGATTGGTGCGGATGCTGCTGAACTAATCTCAAAAAGTCCAACTGAACTTGAAAATAAATGTGGCAAAAATGCTTTTGAAATTTTTCAAGCTTTTACTGCTGAAGAACAAAATATCATTAATGGTAAGACAGGAGAATTTAATTACTTTTCAAATGTAAAATGGGAGCCGGACCCTGGCAATAACGAAGACCCTCTCATTCGATTCTTCGGTGAAGAGGTTAAAGAATTTGCAACCAAGAACAAAGCAATATATAATGATTTGCAAAAGTCGTTAGAACTTTACATGCTTAATCCTGAAAGTGCATTAAGTAAGAATAGGAAAATATCTGAAGTAATTATTAATGATATTATAGATAAGGAACGAGTAAGAATTGACCCGTTAATTAAAAAGTCAAGGAGCCAACAACTATTTGATTACTGGGAAAAAGTTGGAGCTAAAGAGAATAATCAAATAATTATTCATTTCATGGACACTGTTAGAACAATAGGAAATACTGCAACACATTCTCCTAATACAATATTTTTTCCAGAGAGTTTTAAAGTAAGCTTTCAGGCATTGCTACCAATTTGTAAATGGTATGAAGAAACTTATAACAAAAAAACAACTTAACACAAAAAAAAATGAATTTAGATTTTGATGTAATTATTGTAGGTGCTGGTCCAAGTGGATGTTCAGCAGCGTATGATTTAAAAACATTTGGACTTTCAGTACTTCTTATAGACAAGACGGAGTTTCCACGACTGAAGCCCTGTGGTGGTGGCATTACCATAAAGACACTTCAAGCACTGAGATATTCAATAAAACCAGTTATCAAAGAAGTCTGCTTTGATTTGGTTGTGGGCAAAGGCACAGATAAATCTGCTTTGTTCAAAAGCAAGAATCCAATTTGTGCAATGACTGTCAGAGAAGAATTTGACCAGTTCTGTTTATCTAAAACTTTGGAACGGCAAATTGAATTTAGGGTAATAGATAATATTAAGTCAATCACCGAAAACGAGTCCTTTGTTGAATTGGAAACCGGTTCCGGAATCCTGAAATCTAAGTTTATTATTGGAGCAGATGGAGCAAATAGCATAGTAAGAAAGCTTACAAATTTATTCCCTGAAATAATCAAGGGATTGGCAATTGAAGGGCAGGTGTTCATGCCAAAAGAAAAGTTACCTAAAATGGAATTTGACTTTGGTGCTGCAAAATTTGGTTATGGTTGGTTATTTCCAAAAGGAGACCATGTAAATGTTGGGCTTTACACAAACGACACAAAATTTAAAATCAACAAAGAAGCAGTTCAAGAATATGCCAATAAAAAACTTGGCAATGTTGAACTAAAGCACGTCGTGGGGCATTACATTGGTTTGAACGGTTCAAAGTATTCGCAAAATTCAAATCGTGTTTTTTTAATTGGTGATGCAGCAGGCTTTGTTGACCCATTGTTGGGTGAAGGAATCTACAATGCTATTGTAAGTGGACAAACTGTTGCCAAAGCTATTAATGCTGAAATTTCAGAGAATGAATCGGCAAAAAATATTTACCAGAAAGAAATAAAAGTTATTCAAAAAGATTTAAGGGCAGGTTACACATCAGCATTATGGTTTTATAAATATCCGGCGTTGGGATTTAGGTTTTTAACCTTTAGACCGACAGAGTATTTCTTAATGAAAGGGTTTGCAGCAGGCAAAACATTTAGCTATGCTCAGAATAAATCTTTCAGATTGTTCTTAGATAAAATTAAGCCAGTACAATCATTGGACTTTGAATAAAAACTTTATGACTATCACGAGAATGCCCTACGCACCAAGGCAGGCACATTTGCAAGGCACACAAAACCCACACACAAAGCCAACCTTGCAAAAAGAGCCTGCCTTGTGCCAACGCTTCTGGGACACACCCTGCCACGGTGGACACAGACTAAATATTTTTAGAACCAATACGAACTGCGAACAAACAAATTGATTTGTCAAAATGTATGCTGACGGTAGGCCGTATTTCAACTCTGCATATCCAAGTAGGATAGGAGGTCATTTTTAACCCCCTATCTTGCGATATTATTCAGCTTTAGGGAGATAAGGCATTAAACGGTATATAAGTCTCAGATCCTCAATAAATTGTTTTAAGTTTTTCTCGGCAGGGGGAGCAGAAAATAAAGCACTTGCAAAGTAAAACGTGTAAGTGCTTTTTTGTTTATATTTTCTTTTTCAACAGATGTTTTAGAAAATTCCGGGAAGAAAATCCGTATTATTTATGAGACAATAACGGCAAATGGGTAAAAATGACCGCCAATTTAACTTCATTAAACCGACTTCGACAGGCTGAGGCTTAACTACCACCTATTTATAAGACTTATTTTATTTCCAGGTCGCTCATTTTCCGGTTATGCAACCGCCCAACTTTCATCAATTTGATCATTGGCCCTAAAACAAAATTTAAAAACCGGCGGCTATAACTCTTATATACAGCCTCCCCGGAGAAAATACGGGTTAAATGCTGCTGCATATGTGGGCCAATAAAGCGGCCCAAAGCAGTATCCATACGGTCTTGTCCTACCTTAAACAGTGTAAACAGGCTGCCGCTATACCAGCTATCAACCAGTTTTTGCCAGATAGATAGTTCGTACAACTGGTATTCCTGGTATTTTTTAAAAGCTTTATCGGTGCCTGCAGTAATAGCTTCGGCAGCAGCAAATGAACCTTTGAAAGCCAAAAACAGTCCCGATGAAAATATCGGATCCAGGAACCCCCCGGCATCGCCGGTGAGTAACCAGTTTGTACCATACATTTTTTGGGAGATGAGCTGGTAATTATTGTATTGCACCACCCCGGTTTCCCTTTTGGCATTGCTGGTAAACTTAAGCAGCGTTTCATCAGCCTTTAAAAAATTATCGTACTGCTCTTCTTTGGTTGCACCAAATTCTTTTAAATGATCGGGGTTAATTACCACACCTACCGAAGTAAGACCGGGTAGTGGTATTCTCCAGGTCCAGCCTTTATCTAACCGGTGCAGATGAATATTATATGGTTCAATTTTTTCGGCACCGCTAAGGTGGGCAAATATGGCAATGTCTTTTCGGTACCCTTCTTTAGTAGTAATGTTCAGCAATCGTGAAATGGTTCGGGAGCGTCCGCTGGCATCTACTATCAGGTCGGGTTGGCCGTTAAAAAAATCATTGATGGCGGCAATAGTTTCGTCACTTAATTTAAGTTCATCGGTGTTACCAACTCTTTCCAGTTTTGCAGCATGACTGAAAAATGTAACTCCTTCACGAACGGCAAGGTCAAAAATAGTTTTATCAAATTTTATACGGGGTACATTGTATGCGTATGGTGGTAATCCACCACCACCAAAACTAAAGGGCGATGTGGCTTCTTCATCTTTATTAACCCAAACCGAAGCGCCGGGTTTGTAGGTGCTGTATGAACTCACTTCATCTTCTACACCCAGTTCACGCAGGTAAGGTATGATGGCCGGTACCAGCGATTCGCCAACAATGATCTCGGGCCGTTTTTCTAAATAAAAAACAGCAACCCGGTAACCTTTTCTTTTTAATAAAGTAGCTAATGAACTACCCGAAGGTCCGCCGCCAATGATCGCAACAGTTTTGATGTTTCTTTTCATAAAATAAAAAAGCAAATGTAATTAATAGTGGTTGAGATAGAACACGGCTTGAGATAGAACGGATTTTCACAGAAAATGAATATTGAGTGGGATAGAAACACGGAAGACACGGATTGAACGGATGATAACGGATTAATTTCTGCGAAGCAGAATAAAAATTCCGTGTTAAACTGTATAATCCGTGTTTCTATCCAAAAAAAGCTACCTGAATTTTTACATTCATGTAGCTTCTTTTGTTACAGGTAACTGTAGATAAAACCTGTATTATAATTGAAAACCAAGATGTGCATATTAACTAAACAATCCGCCTTTCTTTAATTCTTTAGTACTCTGTCCGATCAAGAAACCGTTTTGATAGATCTGTACGGTATAATTACCCTGTATAAAATTTGTACCCGGGTTAAAAGCAAATTCTACATTCTTCTTTTTGGCAGTTTCCAGGTCAACAGAAACTTTGGCGGTGTAAGCAAGGCTAATATCATCTCTTGTGCTGAAAGTTTCTAAACCGGTATTAATGGCTTTTCCATCGGGGCCTAAAACCAAAACATACACATCGGTTGTACCCGGTTGAATGATACGGTTGTCAACATCAAAATTCACAACGATCTTATCAACACGCTTTGCGGTTGTAGATACTTTTTCTTTGCCATTATTTTTTACATTAATGGGCGTAATTACAATATTGCTTGCATTTAAAGTAGAGGCCACATCAACTTTCTTTTCAAGGTTCTGCTTTATTTCTGTAGTAGCAATCAGGTTCTGATTCAATACTTCTTTTTCCTGTTTTAAAACAACATTGTCATTGCTCAACAATTGATTATCTTGTCTTAACTGTGCAATATCACTTTCAAGAGAAGATATTTTTTCATTTAATGAAGCGATCAAAGTTTTTGCCCTGCCCAATTCTGCAGTCGTTGCATTTTTCTTATTTAAAATGCTGCGTATCTCTGCTTTTGCATTGGCAATTTCAGTATTCTTTTCTGTAAGCTTGCTTTCTAAGCCGGTATTAACCGTACTCATAGAATCAAGCCTGGCCAGCGATGCATCAAAACTTGCCTGCACATCACTTTTTTCATCCGCTACTTTTGCAATTTGTGTGTCCTGCTGTTGAATAGTTTTTGAACTATCGTTTTTAGCATAAATTAAATAACCGGAAACAGCGATAAGTCCGGCAGCCAATACGCCGATAACAGTATTCTTATAGCTTTTATTGGTTTTAACTGTGGTAATTTTTTCGGT
Source organism: Chitinophagaceae bacterium (assembly GCA_031417255.1). GTDB lineage: Bacteria > Bacteroidota > Bacteroidia > Chitinophagales > Chitinophagaceae > Ferruginibacter. The sequence goes on along the minus strand of JANOVD010000421.1, from coordinate 2,947 downwards.
GGGTGTTGGAAAATTTGTTTCAGTCATGATAGGTGGTTTTTAAAATGATAATTAAATATTTTTTCTCCGTTTCCGGAGGTCAGAAGCAAGAATTCCAAAACCATGCCACAATCGGTTTTTGTTTAAAACGTAAAGAAGTAGTTTTTTTAAACTATACAGCAAATAGTATATGTTAACGACTGATAACAAACAGTGTGATATAAATTAAAAGAGCGGCCGATGCATTTTATTTACTTTGTTAAATGAACTATCTTCGGTAACACGTAACAGCATGAGAACATTCGATACCATTATTATAGGTTCAGGCGCAGGTGGCCTTTCAGCAGCGCTTTGTCTGGCCCGTGCCGGCCAAAAAGTTGCCGTAATAGAACAGCACTATGTACCCGGAGGCTGGTGCCATAGTTTTTATATTGATGGCCACCGTTTCAGTCCTGGGGTACATTATATAGGCGGATTAGATAAAGGAGAATCAACCAGCTATTTATATGAAGGGCTGGGCATTGCCAACGACCTTGTTTTTTTCAGAATGAATAAAGATGCTTACGAGCATTGTTGGATTGGTGATGACAGGATCGATATGCCTGCCGGGGTTGACCGTTTAGCTGAATCGCTTTCAACTCTTTTTCCAAAAGAAAAAAAGGGGATAAAAAAATACCTCAACCTGGTTCAAACAGTAAGTAAAGAATTATTCCTCATCCCCAAAATGAGCGGCTTTTGGGATAATATTACCATTCCCTACCGCACCAGGCATTTGGGCAAATACGGTTTGTTTAGTTTAAAGCGGGTGATTGGCTGGCATATTAAAGATCCGTTGTTAAAAAAAGTGCTCAATATACAATGCGGCGATCATGGCCTGCCGCCTTCAAAAGCAAGTTTTCCGCTGCATTGTGCATTGATGAGTCATTATTTTAATGGCGGCTTTTATCCGATGGGTGGCGGCGCTGCCATTGTAAAAGCCATGACCAATGCCATTAAAAAACTGGGCGGAGAAATTAAAACCGGGCAGGCTGTGAAAAGGATATTGGTAGAAGGGGATAAAAAACACAAAGCAGTTGGCATTGAAATGCAGAACGGAGAGATCATCATGGCAAAACAGATTATATCCAATGCCGATCCCGCTACAACCTATAAGCTGGTTGGCCACCAGAACCTGAGCGGTAAACTGGTTAAAAAACTGGCTGCTACCCGCTATTCGGTTACATCGCTCATGTTTTTTATTTCGGTTGATATGGATGTAAGGCAGGCCGGGCTCGACTCCGGCAATATTTGGTTTATGCCCAATAAGGATATGGATGAAATTTATGCCGATTTAACCAAAGTTGATATTCTGGAAACAGATGAATTTGAATCCTTGTTTATCAGTTGTTCTTCATTAAAAGACCCTTTAAGTTTTAACGGAAAGCATCATACCATTGAAGTGGTTACATTTATTGATTATGATTCTTTTAAAACCATAAAGGCCGAAGGGCATGAAAATAATGTGCAGTATCAACAAATAAAAGAGCGTCTATCTGAGAAATTATTAAATACGCTGAAAAGAATAATGCCCGATGTACATAAAAATATTGTTCACCTGGAGATGGGTACACCCATAACCAATGAGCATTACATCAATTCTACCCGGGGCAATGTATATGGTACCGAAAAGGGATTTTGGCAAACCGGCCCTTTTTCATACACCGCCAAAACCGAAATTGAAAACCTGTATATGTGCGGCAGCAGCATTATGAGCCATGGCGTTGCAGGTGCAAGCTACTCTGGCGTAAATACCGCTGCAGAAATTTTAGGATGCACAGAGGATGATCTGCTGAAAAAAGATGAAACGCAGGAACTGCGTGTTTATGATGCCGAAGACAGCAGCCAATGGCCCGACTGGATACAGCAACGCATGGCCGACAAAAAAAAGCGTTTCGAAAATAAAGCTGAAATTCAGCGGATGAGTAAAATAGTATAAACAGTCCCACTATTATTCTAACTGATTTGCTGATAAACCAATTGCAAAAAAAGTTGCTTAGTGGCCAGACACCTCTAAGATATTAAATTCAAATGTTTTTTAGGTGTCAGGCCACTACCACAACTCCACAAAATAAAAAGCTGACTGAGTAGCTGTTAACTAAAATTACAACATGACTCTGCTTAGTGGCCAGACACCTGCAACTGCCCCTTAAATTTAAAATGCACCAATTCATCTTTATAAAGTGAGGCCTGAATATTTATTACCCCGCTTTCATCTGCAGAATATTTTATAGTTGCCTGAATGAGGTTGTTTTCCTGCGGGTTGATGACTGCCATAAACTTCATCTCGGCGGCCTGCACCAGGTTGGTGGTTTTGCCCAGTACCTGTTCTATAATTTCTTTTATCATCTGCATCATACAAACACCGGGCACAACCGGCTGGTTGGGGAAATGCCCTTCAAATATTTTATGATCGGCATCAATAAGCAACTCTGCCCATATTTCAGAAGCTGATGATTCGGTATCATTGATTTTAAAAAAATCGTTTAGCAGCATTATCGTTCTATTCTTTTTAAGCCAATATTAAATTCAAATGTTTTTTAGGTGTCAGGCCACTACCACAACTCCACAAAATAAAAAGCTGACTGAGTAGTCGTTAACTAAAATTACAACATGACTCTGCTTAGTGGCCAGACACCTCTAATTATCGTTCAATTCTTTTTAAGCCAATATTAAATTCAAATGTTTTTTTAGGTGTCAGGCCACTACCACAACTCCAAATAATAAAAAGCTGACTGAGTAGCTGTTAACTAAAATTACAACATGACTCTGCTTAGTGGCCAGACACCTCTAATTAGGGCTTGCTCATTAACTCAGCAAATTTTACTAATCAGTAAATTTCCAAATTTCAGGTTGTAATATTTTTTCAAAATTATTTTATAACTTCCTTTAAAAAGATATAGTAGGGACACAAGTGCCTGCCTCGTAATTC
>JANOVD010000420.1:0-2767 GCA_031417255.1 Chitinophagaceae bacterium | reverse complement strand
ATCAAAAACCTGCTCCCAGGTTACTTTGGTTTTTAAAAAGCTGAAATGTGTTTCCAGCGCCGTTCTGAAAAAATACGAAAAGAAACCTCCAAAGGTATTATTCATTGAAGCTAATTGGTAAGGACTGGCTGCAGTTGCAAGAATAGAAGTGGGCATTTGATTCAAAAATAAATTACGGCAATTTTCGGTACTCCAGTTTACACCAAACGATTTTTTTGTGGCCGGAGGTTCAACCATGGGGTTGGTATCAGTTACAAAAGCATTACAACAATCGCTTAATACAAGATTGAGCCTGGCACCTTTTTTTTGAATGGTTGCCATAATATCTTCCATACTTAAAGAGTAAACCATATAATCTGCCTTATAATCAGTTCTCATGTCAATATAAGGGCCGGGTTTTCCATCCTTTGGTTTTCTAAAACCATGCCCGCTGTAATAAAAAACAACAATATCATCGGGGGCTGGTTTAAAAAAAGTATTGATCTTATCTTCTACAGTCTTCTTGTTGTAATCTTTCAGGTTTGCAATGGTATCGTATATAAACTGATCAATACCCAGAAATTCTTTTATTTTCCTGAAAAAAGCAATAGCATCATTCATATTTTTTCTATCGGCCTGGCCAATTTCTTTATCAAAAACATTGGCTACAACCAGTAAGTAAAGTTTTATGTTTTGTTGTGCTGTGGTTAAAGCTCTTGTGTTATTGGTTACAAAAAGATTACGGTAAAACATATCATAGGGCTTAAAGTAGTTAAGCACAAATTCTTTTGTTAAGTCTTTCTGGTCAATAAATGCCACATTAGTAAACTTAACTACATCGGCTTTACAATCTGCCGAAGAATTTGTAACGCCAAGCGGTTCAAATAAACCTGTGGCCGGATCTTTTTTGAAACACAAATATTTGGGAAGGCTGATAACCGGGTCATTACTTTCAATATATTTTGCATTTTGCAGTTTATAATAGATCCTGTCGCTCACAAAACAGTCTGACTTATCATCGGGATATTCCTGTATAACATCCAGATCAACCAATATACTGTCGGGGCTTTTGGGAGAAATAAACCTCAGTCTTAGCTTTCCGGTATCATTAGCAGCATCAACATAACAGGCTTTATAGGCAATAGTTTCATTTGTTAGGGGAAAACTAAATGAGAACTCATAAACCGTTTGGGCATGTAATGAAAGAGCAGTAAAAAAAAGAGAAAAAGTAAATACCAATAGTTTTTTCATATGCCAATATTTTTGAAAAAATAAATAAAATATATGGCAATATTTAACTTATTGTTTGAAAATGCAAAATATTAATTGTATAATTATACTCTAAAACCTAAACAATGAACAAACAAATCAGAACAAAACTGCAATTTATCTTTGGTGCAATTTTATTGGTAACTTTTGCTGTAACCGGCTGTAATAATAATGGCGAAGCCGATAAAGCAACCAAAGATTCGATTACTAAACCACCTCCACCGGCACCTGTAAAAGACTCTATGGATACTGCAAATGAAGCACCAACTCCGGATGGTACTTAAGGCATAGGCTGATTTGAAGGCCCTTTAACTTTAAACTTAATTTTTTTCAATTTAATTGACCCTTCTTTATGGGTCAATTTTTCTATAAGCCAGTTTTCGAACCGGTGATGGCCGGGAATTAATACGGCAGCAATTGCTACAAATATGAACATTTCATATACAGGAGTATGATTGGTAAACGCTGCAACCGTTGGGTGCAGCAACAGCGTAAGGTATTCAAATAATATAAGCAGCGACAGAATACCCAGAATTTTTATAACCCTTGGATGAATCCTGATACGGCTGAGTAAAAGGGTTAATAGAAAAAAACCCGGGATAAAGATGCCGATAAATAACAATTGTAATTGCTTTTTTCTTTCCTTTTTGGCAATTTTTTTGTTCTCCTCAATCTCAAGCTGACGTAAGTTTTCGTTACTCGACATCAATTGCAGCTCCCTTATTTTTGCTTTATTGTTTACCGAATCGTTCAGTTGTTGCACTATGGTTAAATAAGTATAGGCACTGTCTATATTATTAACTGCCTTATAATGCCTTGCCAGAAAATTTGCAGCATCCAGTTGCCAGGTTATAAACCCGCCTTTTTCTGCAATTTGTTCCGAAAATGAAGCGTAATAAACTGCTGAATCGTTTTTATGTAACTGTTGCTGGTATAATGTGGCCAGGCCCAAAGCCGCTTCACAAAGCACTTCAACATTATTGGCCTTAGTTAAATGTTCAATGGCTGTGCGGTAATATAAAAGCGAAAAGCCGGCATTTTTCTGTTTAAAATAAGTGTGCCCCAAACCCGTCATCGAATTACCTATATGGTCATCATTTTTTTCACTATGGGAAATGATCAGCGATTTATTAAAATAATTGAAAGCTGAGTCTGTATTATTCATCCTGTCATACACATCGCCCAGGTTCATGTAGATATTATATTTTACATTTTCCAGGTTGTTTTGCCTGATCACCGAATCTGATTTGTAATAATATTTTAATGCTTCATTGTATTCTTCCTGGTACCTGTATACAATGCCGATATTCATCATAACCATGGCAAGATTATGGGGATTATTTCCTTTCTCTTCCAGCTTAAGTTTACGAAGATTAAGTTCAAGCGCTTTGGTATAGTTACCCATTTTACGAAATGTATTAGCTAAAGTTCCCAAAGATCTTGATTGCCCCTCGGTATAACCAATTGCTGTTGATAAGGTAAGTGCCTTTTGTGCATACATCAATGCAGATTCAGGATC
>JANOVD010000419.1:0-1942 GCA_031417255.1 Chitinophagaceae bacterium | reverse complement strand
AACAATTCAGTATCTTAGCGGCATGGCGGTTTTACCTGATTTTGAATATGATATTTTTATTTCCTATCGTCACAATGACAATAGATCTGGCTGGGTAACAGACTTTGTGAATGCATTACAAGAAGAACTGGCTGCCACCATCAAAGAACCCCTCTCTATTTATTTCGACAAGAACCCTCATGATGGGCTTCTTGAAACACACAACGTTGATAAGAGCCTGGAAGGGAAACTAAAATGCCTCCTCTTCATTCCCATCATTTCTCAAACCTATTGCGATCCAAAATCCTTTGCATGGCAGCATGAGTTTGTGGCGTTCAATAAATTAGCCAAGGAAGATCAGTTTGGAAGGGATATTAAACTGAGCAATGGAAATGTTGCCAGCAGAATTCTTCCCATTAAAATTCATTATCTGGATGCGGAGGATAAATCCCTTTTTGAAAATGAATTGGCTGGTGTGCTGAGAGCAATTGATTTTATTTATAAGGACGTTGGGGTTAACAGGCCGTTAATCTTCTCAGATGCGCGTAGCGAGAATATCAATCGCACCTACTACCGGGATCAGATCAATAAAACAGCCAATGCCGTTAAGGAAATAATTTTGGGGCTTAAAAATGCCGGAAAAATAAACCACGTGGTAATCAAAAGCCAACATCAACAGGGGAGTAGAGATGAAACGGGTAAAAGATCCATTGCTGTCTTGCCTTTTGTGAACATGAGCAGTGATCCGGAGCAGGAATATTTTAGCGATGGCATGGCGGAAGAGATTATTAATTCCTTGGTACACTTAAAGGACCTTAAGGTGGCGGGTCGCACATCCTCATTTCAATTCAAAGGTAAAAATCCGGATTTGCGGGAGGTAGGGGAAAGGCTTGGCGTGAAAACGGTTCTTGAAGGAAGCATACGAAAACAAGGAAACCTTTTGAGGATCACAGCCCAGTTGATCAATGTGGAAGATGGTTTTCACCTTTGGTCTGAACGGTATGACAGAACACTGGACGATATTTTTGCCATTCAGGATGAAATCGCATTGGCGATCACTGAAAAATTGCAGATCACATTGATGGGCAAGGATCGGGAAAAGATCACCAAATCATATACCGAGAATCCGGAGGCATATTTTTTTTATATAAAAGGCCGCTTTTATCTCAACAAGCGGTTACTCCGTGAAAGTTTAGAGCAATTTGAAAAAGCGGTAGCGATTGATCCACGCTATGCAAGAGCCTATGCCGGTGTGGCAGATGCCTCTATTATTTTGACAAACTATGGCTTTCTGGCACCTGGCGAAATCATGCCGAAAGCAAAACTTGCTGCCAATAAAGCCATTGAACTTGATGACTCACTCTGCGAACCGTATTGTTCACTGGCTTTATATTACGTCAGCTTCGAATGGAACTGGAGTGAAGCGAAAAAAAATTTTAAAAGATCAATAGAACTAAATCCAGCCTATGCACAGGCTTACATCTGGTATGGGCAATATTATCTGACATGGATTGAAGGGAATTACAGAGAAGGAGAAAAGCTTTTGAATATTGCCATTAAACTCGAACCTTTAAGCGCCATAGGTTATCTTAGCATGTTTGCTATTCAGTGCAACAATGGCAAACCTGAGGAGGCCTTTCAAATGGCAAAAGAGGGATTTGCTTTGGATCAGGACTCTTACCTATCACAACGCGTTATGGGATTAGCATTTGCAGGCCGTAAAGAATTCGGGAAGGCGACAGCATGTATAGAGAAGGCATCCAGCATGAGTAAGCGGTCGGTTTTGTCACTAGCCGATCTGATTTACCTCTATATGCAGCGAGGCATGGTAGACAAAGCACAAGAAGTGAGAGCGGAATTAGAAAAGCATATGAAAGAAAGCAAGTATACAAGCCCTTTTATAATGGGCTATGCTTATTCCAATCTTGGTGATTTTGACGAAGCTTTCAACTGGTTCGAGAAG
>JANOVD010000418.1:0-1720 GCA_031417255.1 Chitinophagaceae bacterium | reverse complement strand
ATTACCAATTCTCCACCTGGTTCCTGCTGTTGTTGGTTTGTATTTTCTAAGTGCCATTTTTTGTTATTTTTTCAATTTTTGCGGTAATTGAATACCATTCATTAATTAATATTATACGCCGCTGCCATACAGGTCAATTGTTTCTCCTTTTGCAACGGTTACTATCGCTTTCTTTTTAGAAGGCTTGCGGCCAACTATAAATCCGGCTTTGGTGTATTTTGATTTTGCTTTTGAAGGCACAACAATGGTATTTACATTGTCAACTGTTACGCCATAAAAACTTTCAATCGCTTTTTTTATCTCCAGCTTATTTGCCTTTTTATCCACTACAAAAGAGTAACGGTTCATTTTTTCTGATTGCTTATTGGCTTTTTCAGATAAAATCGGCTTTATTAAAACATCTGACGGGTTCATAATTCTAATTTGATAATTTGCTAATTATAATTAAGCTTCTACAGCTTCCACATTTTCTTCACTGAATATTTTTGCAGCGCTTTCAGTTAACACCAAAACATTTGCATTTAAAATATCGTAGGTATTTAAATCGCTTAATAAAGTACCGCTAACTGTTGGCACATTACGTAAACTTAAATAAAGGTTATCGTTGTATTCAGGAATAACAAAAAGTGCTTTTTTGCCATTGATATTCAGGCTTTTTAAAATGCCTGAAAAAGTTGAAGTTTTTGGCGCATCCATAGTCACATCTTCTAAAACCATGATTGCATTTTCTTTTGCTTTATAAGCAAGGGCGCTCATCTTGGCCAGATCTTTAACCTTACGGTTTAATTTGATATCGTATTTATGTGGTTTTGGCCCAAATATAGTACCACCACCTTTATACAAAGGATTACGCAGGTTACCTTTACGGGCTCCACCGGTTCCTTTTTGTTTGTGCAATTTTTTAGAAGAACCTTTTACCTCTGCACGGGTTTTAACCTTGTGCGATCCCTGGCGTTGTGCACCCTGGTATTGCTTTACAGCCAGGTAAATAACGTGGTCGTTAGGCTCAATACCAAATATTTCATCTGGCAATTCAACCGATCTGCCGGTCTTCTTTCCTTCTATATTTAAAACATCTACTTGCATTGTACTTATTTTTATTAAACCTATAAGGTTTCGGTTTTTATTTTAAGCCTCTCAAGGTTTCTTAAACCTTATAGGTTTCTTTTACTTTTGAATTAAAACAATTGAACCGTTATGGCCCGGAACCGAACCACTAACTAATATGTAATTTTTTTCTGCGAAAATTTTAACCACTTTCAGGCCTTTCATAGTCACTCTGTCCTGTCCCATGCGGCCGCCCATACGCATTCCTTTAAATACACGGCTGGCATCAGATGAGTTACCGATAGAACCCGGGGCCCTTGATCTGTCGTGCTGACCGTGAGACTGGCCACCAACACCATGGAAACCATGACGTTTTACAACACCCTGGAAACCCTTGCCCTTGGTTGTACCTACCACTTCAACACTATCACCTTCGGTGAAAATGTCAACAGTGATGGTTTCACCAACTGCTTTGTCTATTTCGCTATCGCGTATTTCCTGAACGAATTTTTTGGGAGAGGTTTGAGCTTTAGCGAAGTGATTAACTTCTGCTTTGATGGAGTGTTTTTCCTTTTTATCGCCAAATGCTATCTGGAGAGCATTGTAACCGTCTGTTTCTACGGTTTTCTTTTGAGTGACTACACATGGTCCCGCTTCGATGATCGTAACCGCA
>JANOVD010000417.1:0-6328 GCA_031417255.1 Chitinophagaceae bacterium | reverse complement strand
CAGCCCCATTAATTACCACCAGGAATACGCCATTATTTGTAAATGCATTTGTGTAAGTAATTTCTTTTCCTGCATCCAGTTTGGTTAATGCAAACTTTGCATCCTGGTTTATCCATAAAGCATTATCTGCATCAATTGGAGAAACTACAGTTTGCCATTTGTTTGTTCTTTCTGTTACATCAAAAGCTTTTTGATCGTACCGTGGTTTTATATTTCTTTCTTTTGGGAAAATCCATATCTGAAAAAGTGATACTGGTTCGGTTGCAGAAGCATTGGCTTCTGAATGCTGCACACCGGTTCCGGCACTCATGATCTGTATATCGCCTGCCTGTATAACACCTTCACCACCCGTACTGTCTTTATGTTTAAGTGCACCGGTAAAAGGAATAGTAACTATTTCCATGTTATCGTGTGGATGAGTGGGAAACGAACCTCCACCGCCAATGAAGTCATCATTCAATACCCGCAGCAATCCAAAATGTACTTTTTCCGGATTGCGGTATTCTCCAAAACTGAAATAATAATTTGGTTTCAGCCAGCCGTAATCGGCTGTACCCCGGTCTGCTGCTTTAAATAATATTGTTTTCATGATTGTTGAATTTGTAGTCAACTCTTTTCAGGACGAGACAATTAATTAAGTGTTGCCACTTCTTCGCCAGGCAATAATCCCTGTAATTCTTCCTCCCGGTTCTCATTCCATTCAATAATAAAATTATTGCGGCCTTCGCCGGTAAGCAAACTCATGTAGCGTAACTGCACCAGCTCAAGCAAAGAAAGAAAAAGAAAAATAGCATGAATACGGTTTTCACAAATTTCAAATATTTTTTCAAACGAAACTGTTTTTTCGTCTCTGCAAACGGTCATCATATAATCACGGCTTTCTTCCATGCTGTAATTATATTGTATAACCGTATGAACAGGCTTAAGATTCCGTTCCTGTAATTTTAAAATTACCTTTTCAAAAGCCTTCATCAGCTTAAAAAGTGTTACCGTTTGTATCTCGGTTCCCTCACCGGCTTCTTCTCCTATTTGCGAAATTTCTTTTTGCAGGTTTCCCCGCTTTAATATTAACATTCGCAGTGCTTCCATCTCGGCCATTTTGGTAGCAGCTTCTTTAAACCTTTTATATTCAAGTATTTTATTGATGAGTTCCTGCCTTGGATCAATTTCATTACCATCAGCATCAATTTCCTTGCGGGGTAAAAGCATTTTTGCTTTAATGCGCATTAAGGTACTGATGAATAAAATAAACTCGCTGCTTAGCTCGATGTTCAGTTTTTCGCCGGTACGAATAAAATCCAGGAAATCGTTGGTAATTTTTGTGATGGGAATATTATAGATATCCAGTTCATCCCGTTCTATAAAAAACAAGAGCAGGTCAAACGGGCCTTCAAACTGTTCTAACTTTATCTGGTACGATGTTGTATTCACTTATATCAATATTGAAATGAAAAATAAATGCTCTTTAAAAGCAGTGGCAAATGTATTGATAAGTTGAGATAGTTTTATAATAAAACAATCATCTGGCCGGGAATGTGGAAAAATCAGTTAACAGGTTATTTAATCCGGCAGCTTTATAATAAAACCAAATAAAAGAGGCTGTCTCAAAAGGAATATTTTTTAATTTTCCCACAAAGGAACAAAGGTCACAAAGCATTATTAATCAATTTAGAAATTTTCTTTGTGTTCTCAGTGGTGGGAGACCAGTTTTGACACAGCCTCTTTGTAAAACTAATGTATAGAAAAAATTATTTTTTAAGTGAATCTCTTATTTCCATTAATAAAGCATCGGTTGATGTAGGGCCTGCTGGAGCTTCTTCCTGCTTTTTCTTCATTTTGTTAATAGCTTTAATTACTAAAAAGATGACAAAAGCAACAATGATGAAATTAATAACAGAAGTCAGGAAATCGCCCCATTTAACTGCTACCTCAACCGCTCCTTCAGTAATAACAACGCCTGCGGCATCTTTAACTTCTTTGATTCCTTCTTTAAGTACATACATATTTTTACTAAGGTCGGCACCGCCAACCATGCCAATCAATGGCGAAACAATGCCATCGGTAAAAGACGAAACTACTCTTCCAAAAGCGCCGCCCATTACAAAGGCAACGGCAATGTCAACCAGACTGCCATTCATGGCAAACTCCTTAAATTCTTTAATAAACCCCATGTTTTTAATTTTAAAATAAATTTTTAGGGAGGATAAAGTTTTGATAAATATAATGGATTAAAATTAAGATTTCAAAACCGGCAGTTTAATCTCTTGATAAATAGTTTAAAAACGAGATTATTTTTATTAGTATAAAAACATCAACTTTGCGCCAACTTTTTAAATAGTGAACAAAGGATTTTTAAACTGGCTTATTTTTATTATTCTTTCCATCATCTGGGGCAGCAGCTTTATTATGATGAAAATAGGGTTGCTGCACTTATCCGCTTTCCAGGTTGCATCTCTGCGGATTGTATTTGCCGGTATTGTATTACTTCCCTGGGCAATTCAAAGTTTAAGAAACGTTCCTAAAAATAAATTGGGTATAATTTTTATTTCGGGGGTGTTGGGTAGTTTATTGCCTGCCTATTTATTTTGTGTTGCCGAATTGGGTATAGACAGTGCACTGGCAGGCACTTTAAATTCTTTAACGCCCATTTTTGTAATTATTACCGGAGCCATTTTTTTTAACTCCCGAACATCAACAAATAAAATACTGGGTATTCTTATAGCATTTACGGGCAGTATATTATTATTATTCAGCAAAGGGCATATGCCCGAAAGTCAGAACTTAACATATATATCGTACGTGGTTTTAGCAACGATATGTTATGGCTTTAATGTAAATATGGTGCATAAGCATTTGCATAATATTGGTTCATTGCAGATTGCATCTGTTGCACTAACACTAAATGCAATTCCCGCTTTAATTGTACTTTATTTTACCGGTTATTTTAATTTGCCGCTCAGCGATTCCGGAATTTTGTATTCAACCGGCCATGCAGCTTTGTTGGGTATTTTGGCAACAGCAATTGCATCTATCATTTTTTATGTACTTATAAAACGGGCGGGTGCGGTCTTCTCATCTATGGTAACTTATGGTATACCCATCATTGCAAATTTTTGGGGTATGATCTACGGTGAAGAAGTAGGATGGAAACAATTCGGTTGCCTTTTACTTATATTAATAGGGGTGTACCTGGCCAATAGAAAAATATCCGGTTAAAATTAATCAGCTTCGGTAAAAGCAATATTTTTTTCCCGCAGAAAATCTTTTATCCGGTCAACATGCACACAAATACCAACGTGTAAAAAAGGGTTATTCGAAATTTTATTTTTCTTCCCGTTGTTGATGATCTCAAAATCTTTCATGTCAAAACCAAGGTGCAGGTGGTTGGTGGCAAACTGCATTCCATAAATTTTTCCATCGGTATCAAACAGCGGCCCGCCACTTTGTCCTCGTAAACCCGGTGTGCTCATTTCAATACCTGTAATACCGCTGTCGGGCTGTGTAGCAACAAACCGGGTTACAATACCATCAATAGGAAATGATGGTGAATTTGGATTACCGGTGTTGGTCCATTCTATATCATCTGTATCAGGGTTATGTTTAAAATTATTAAACTCAGGAAACGGAAACCCAATACGGCCCAGCGTTTTACCCTGTTTTATTTTACTGCTTTCTTTTAAAAAAGTTGCGTGGCCGTTGTAAAATGTTTTATTAAACCCTTTAAATTCTAAAATGGCGAGGTCAAGTGTGGGATGGGCATGGCAGGTAATTTCACTGATGGTATCGAAACTGTTTAAAAAATTATTTTTTAACTGTACGGTAGTTTCGGGCAGGTATTTATATTTTAGCTGCAGGCCCTGTATATTTCTTTTGTATTTGCCATCATTGGCAATACTGTCTCTTTCTGCCTTATAATTTAAAAATTGTTGATTGATATTGTCTGCTGCCGGTATCAGGTCCATCACATGTTTACAGGTAATGGCCACGCCGTTGTCGTTTACAAAAAAGAAAGTGGAGCTGCCGGGTAAAACCAAACCGCTATAAGTTCTGGTTATAGTATGTAATGGCCGGGTAAACTGTAAAACCTTTTCTATTGCCTGTTGAAACATACATATTATTTAAATTGGGGTTTACAAAAAATGAAGTGCTTGTAAGGCTTTTAACCTGGTGATTTATTAAACAACCATGATCTCTTTTTCTTTTGCTTCTAGATGTTTTTCTATGAGTGAAATGTATTTATCAGTTAGATCCTGTACTTCTTTTTCGGCATCTTTACTGATGTCTTCACTTAATCCTTCTTTCTGCAGTTTCTTAATTCCTTCAATACCATCGCGGCGAATATTCCTGATGGCAACTTTTGCATGTTCTCCTTCGCCATTGCATTTTTTAACCAGTTCTTTTCTTCTTTCTTCGGTTAAAGGAGGTAAAAATAAACGGATAATGTTTCCATCATTTTGCGGGTTAATACCAATATTGGCCATGGTAATTGCTCTTTCAATGGCCTGCAGCATATTTTTTTCCCAGGGCTGAACCGAGATGGTACGGGCATCAAGAATAGAAATATTGGCAATTTGGTTGATGGCTGTGGGGTTTCCGTAATAATCAGCCATAATGCCATCGAGCATGGTTGGATTTGCTTTACCGGCACGTATTTTAGTCAGTTCCGCTTCCAGGTGATTTAAAGCTTTGTGCATTGACGATTCTGTATCACTGGTGATCTTATTTATTTCTTCTGACATATAGTTGATTATTAATTGGCTGCAAAGCTATAAAAAACTGCTGTTAAATCAGGTATAGCCACAAACGAATATAGTTAAAACAATTAAATTTTAATGTAAGCTTGAATACGAAAGGAAAAGTATAATGTTTAATCCGCTTCCACGGCTTCACCGGCAAGTTTAAGAATTTTGTGCGACTTCAGTATTCCGGTTTTTTCAACTTTGGCAGCAACAGCATTTTTATTTTTAGGACGGCTGTAATAGATTATACCGATAAAAACAAAAGCAGATAATAATAAAATACCAATCACAACTGTTGTGCCTAAATTACGTAAAAAGTATGCCATGCTTATAAAGCTGATGTTAACCAGCACACAGGTAATGGTTACCATGCGGTGGCTTAAACCCAGGTCAAGTAAAAAATGATGTACATGGGTCCTGTCGGGACTGAAGGGTGAACGCCTGTCCAGTATCCTTAATCCAATAACACGCAATGTATCAAAAAGCGGTATCATTAAAATGGCAAAACCAATTGCAGGCGCAGCTGCTATAGGAAAATTTTCTACAGGGTTTCCGGCAACGTTGATGAATTTAATAACCAGTATGGAGTTTACCAATCCAAGTAAGAGCGAACCGGTATCGCCCATAAATATTTTGGCAGGCGAAAAATTGTAAATTAAAAATCCGATGGTACTGCCGGCTAAAGCAAAAGCCATAACCGCATAAGTTAAATGCCCGGCATAAAAAAAGTAAGCACCAAAAACAAGGGAGGTCAATAAACCCAGGCTGCCTGCCAAGCCATCCACACCATCAATCAGGTTAAATGAATTGGTGATAACAATGATGGTAAAAAGGGAAATAATGATACTGGTAAAATGTGGTATTTCGTAAATGCCCAAAAACCCATGTAAATTATCAAGCTGTATGCCGCCAAATTTAATAATGATACCTGCTGCTATTAACTGGCCGATAAATTTTTTACTGGCCGATAAAACCAGAATATCATCTTTAATACCCAGGAAAAAAATAACGGTTGTTGCAGCAGCAAAATATTGAAGTTGAGAAGTGATAGCGGCAGGAACACCCATTAAAGTTGCAATTATAAAACCTGCAAAAATACCCAGGCCTCCTAAAGTAGGAATAACATTTTTATGAACTTTACGTTCGTCAGGCTCATCAAACAGTTTTTTATCTTTGGCAACCTGGATTATAACAGGTATAGCAAAAAAAGTTATCAAAAAAGCCAACCCACCACTTAATAAGATATTATTCATTCCGGTAATTTGATTCTGTCTCTTTAATGAAGCAAAAGTATTAAATATGTTCCGAGCATAAAAACTTCATCTCAAATAGTTAGACTCGACTTTCAGCAAAATAGATGCCTGTTTTGCATTTATTTATTGTAAAAATATTTTTTACAGGATTTATCTGGTAAATAACGCAAAACTTTCTGACTTATTATAAACTTTTATCTCTTAACCCCTTATTTTACTTTGATAATAATATGATTTTAAAGTAGGTTTGCAGCCAATACAGATTTCCACAAACTTTACCATACAAATTAATACAGATCCCAAATGAGTAATTTAAAAGATACAGCAACCCAAATG
>JANOVD010000416.1:0-1613 GCA_031417255.1 Chitinophagaceae bacterium | reverse complement strand
CTTTTCGCCCGGCATTACCAGCACGGTATCTTTCCAGCCTTTTTCTATCGGTGTGAGGGAGCCTCGCCCACCGCTGCGGCCAAGTATTTGAAACTGCACAGCATGGATGTGCATAGGATGGATCTCATCGCCCATGCTGTTATCAAACTCCCAAATTTCCGTTGCTCCGGCCGCTACGGTTTCATCCACGCGTTCCATGTCGAAGGTTTTTCCATTGATGGTGTGCATGCCTGCCATCATCATACCCCCCATTCCCATCACTCCTATATCAAAGGATCGTGTTTTGCTGGCAGATGCCGGGGTGATGGCTGAAATAGCAGATAAACCCATTGGCACAGTGAATGTATCCGTAGAAGTTGTTGCTACAGAAAATTTCATGATCTTAAATTCTTGTGTGCCTTGAGAGGAGCCTCCATTAAATGTCTTGCTGATCAGGAATATTTCCGCGCCTATATTTAACCCGGCAAAATTGACAAGCACGTCTGCGCGCTCGCCCGGACCAAGCAAAATTTCTTTAACTTTTTCAGGCGCGGCCAGAAGACCTCCGTCATTTCCAATGACCGTTAGGTCTGCGCTATTACTAAGGGCAAGGTTGTAAACGCGTGCAGTGGAGCCGTTAAGTATACGGAAACGGTACCAGCGTGTAGCAACATTTAAATAGGGAGAAGCCATTCCGTTGACAATTACTGTCTCGCCAAAGTAACCAGTCATTACCTCCATCATGGTAGGGGCATAAGACAACTGATCACCATCAAACCGCTTGTCCTGTATTACAATAGGTACTTCAAAATTTCCAAATGGAAGATTAAGTGCGGTCTCCTCATTGTCGTTTACAATAAACATTCCGGCCAGCCCGGCATGTACTTGCTTGCCTGTTTTTTTATGAGGATGTGGATGGTACCAGTAAGTGGCAGCTCTCTGATTGATTGGCAAAACATAATTAAAAGAACCTCCTGCCTGGGCCAAATCTTTTGGATGACCGTCCATATTGGCGGGCACTTTCAAGCCATGCCAATGGATATTGGTTTCTTCGCTGAGGTTGTTTTGTAATGTGGCGTTTACAGTCTGTCCGTTAGTGGCACGTATGGTGGGTCCCAAAATACTATTTTGATAGGTTAGGGTGCTTGTGGTTTTTCCTTTGATCACCGTAGAGGAACTTGACTGAGTGGTTAAAGGCACAGTCGTGCCAACTTCAGCAGGGACAGGCAGCCCAACATCAAAAGTGCCTTCCTTAACGGCCACGCTACCGCCCATATTCATGTTCATATTATCCATGCAACCTTGCAAGGCAGGTGGCACCATGATGACCGAGGCAACTGCTGCCCCAGAAATGTTTACAAAATCCCTTCGTTTCATACTTTATTTTTTTTAAGTACTTGTTAAGCATTTTCTAAAATAGAAGGTGTGTGTTTTACTCCTTTCATTAAGCGTACAGTTCCAACAAGCGTTTTAAAATGTTTCCTTTCTTCAACTTGCAAGAACCCTGATTCGTTTATAGCTCGTGGCAATAAGTCCCTCACACTGTCATTCGTGGTTTCAAATCCGTCCAGACACTGCATACTAAAAAAGCCGATGCGCTGAAAGAAATTAGCGGGCCTTCCGAAATCGGCAAT
>JANOVD010000415.1:0-9337 GCA_031417255.1 Chitinophagaceae bacterium | reverse complement strand
GTACCGGGCGACAGTATTTTGCAAAAACTATTGATAGGGATTTTGGTGCTGCTCTTTGGCGCATTATTCGTAACTGTTTCTTCAAGAATAGTTGGTTTGATAGGCTCATCCAATAACCCTATCAGCGGTATGACCATTGCAACAGTAATGGGAACCTGTTTGATATTTATTGCAGTAGGCTGGACCGGTGAAACTTATGAACCATTAGTTTTAGTGGTAGGTGGAATGATATGCATCGCTGCAGCAAATGCAGGCGCTACTTCACAGGATTTAAAAACCGGATATATTGTTGGAGCCACACCACGTAATCAGCAAATTGCTTTATTTGTAGGAGCAATCGTTTCTTCTATTGTTATTGGGATTACCATAAAATATTTAGATAAACCTACCAGCGATATGGTTGCCCAGGGAATTAACCATGCAATTGGAACAGAAAAATATCCGGCACCACAAGCCACTTTAATGGCTACTTTAATTAAAGGCATACTGTCTTTTAATTTAGACTGGCAATATGTTTTTGTAGGTATTTTTCTTGCCGTAGTAATGGAATTATGTGGTATCAGGTCACTAAGTTTTGCAGTAGGTGCTTACCTGCCATTGTCAACAACTTTACCAATTGCTATTGGAGGTGCTATCAAGGGTTTGGTTGACCGTAGGAAGAAAAAAGTAAACCCCGATTCAAGTCCTGAAGATGATGAACTTGGTAAAGGAAGTTTATTTGCCACAGGCCTGGTAGCCGGTGGGGCCGTTGCAGGCGTTGTTATTGCATTTATTGTGGGAAGTGATGCTGGTGAAAAGCTGTTAAACAAAATAAGTATGGAAGAAACCATAAGCAGCGGCATAGGTACAAACATGTATTACTTATTAGGTGTTTTATTCTTTGCAGTTATGGGTTGGATGTTATATAAAACAGCGATGAAGAAATAATTAACAGGCACTGTATTTCAATGGCTTCTTTATACAGAGTTGATAGTTTAAGTACCATCAACCCCGCAAAAGATAGTTTATTATGAAAATAATGATGTTCATTGTAAACGCAATTTACTGGCTCGGAATATTCATTGTTCCAGCGGGTATTATTTGTTTTATTTCTTTATGGTTTTATATAGATAATGGTATCGGTTTGTTCATTGCAATATTATTTGGTGCAATCGGAATATTATCTGGAATATTACTGGCAGAGTATATAAGAAAACATTATGGTTTGAATAATTTTTACAGCAGAACTTCATCAACATCGGATGTTGAAAACAGAAACGATGGAATCTGAATCAGGAGCTAAAGATCTTAATCATTTTTAAAATAATTTATCATGGCAAATAAACACCCCAAAGCCCTTCCCTATCTTTTTTTCTCCGAAATGTGGGAGCGGTTTGGCTATTACCTGATGATCGGTATCTTTTTATTATACCTTAAAAATGTTGAGCATGGTTTTGCCATGACCAATACAGAAGCTTCTGACCTGTACGGTACATTCATCGCATTGGTTTTTCTTACACCATTCATTGGCGGCCTGCTGGCTGACCGTTATTTTGGCTACCGCCGGTCTATCATTGCAGGCGGATTGATGATGGGTGCTGGTTACTGCCTGATGGCGGTACACAGTTTACCCATGCTGTACCTGAGTATGACGTTGGTAATTTTCGGCAACGGATTTTTTAAACCTAACATTTCTACGCTGCTTGGTAATTTATATAACGCTCCTGAATTTATAAAAAGAAAAGATGAAGGCTATAATATCTTTTACATGGGTATCAATATCGGTGCATTCATCTGTAACTTTTTCAGCGCAGCCATCATTATTGTATGGGGTTGGAAATATGCTTTTGTGGCGGCAGGCATTGGCATGTTCGTTGGTGTGATCATTTTTATACTAGGTACCAAACATTACGCATCGGGTGATATACGGAAACCCATGACCAAAGAAGACATGCCCTTTTCAAAAATTGTGCTTACCATATTTATACCTGCAATCATTGCAGGTATATTGGGTTGGATAATACCCAAAAATATTTTCGGATCGGATAGTACTGATGCGTTCATCTTTGCCTGTATCCCGGTCATCTATTTTTATGCTTCACTTTATTTCAGGGCAGAGGCTTCAGAGAAAAGGCCCATTGCCGCACTGCTGGCCATATTTGCAGCCGTTGTTATGTTTTGGGCTGTGTTTAAACAAAATGGTACGGCGCTTACCATCTGGGCAGATAATTATACCGACAGGCAGGTTAGTGGCACTGTTGGCGATGTTTTCAGGGGACTGAAACAGGCAGAGGATGTTACCTATAAAAAAGATTCTGTGAATTTATATGATGGGCTTTTCAGGTTACAAAAAAAAGACGGGGCTGTTTTGAAAGAATATAATTATCTTGTTTATTTTAAAAATGTAGAGCCCGAAAAACTTCCTGCAGATGGCGGGAAAGCTACACTGTGGTCAACTCCTATCAGCCAATCTATAAACCCCGGCTGGGTAATTTTATTAACCCCGTTGGTCATTGCTTTCTTTTCATTTTTACGACGAAAAAACAAAGAACCATCAACCGCAACAAAAATTGCATTTGGTTTATTCATCTCTGCATTATCTGTATTGGTTATGGTGGCTGCAGTTCAGGTAAGTGGCAATGGTGCCGAAAAAGCAAGTGTTTGGTGGTTATTGGGAACATACGGTGTTATTACTATTGGTGAATTATTATTAAGTCCGATGGGGTTATCTCTTGTATCAAAATTAAGCCCGGTGCGGTTAACATCGCTGATGATGGGCGGGTGGTTTTTAGCAACTTCTATCGGCAACAAATTATCTGGCATACTGGCAACCATGTGGGATGGTTATGAGAACAAAGCCAATTTCTTTTGGGTCAACTTTGTTTTATTGATGATCGCTACTTTTATAATATTTGGTATGCTGAAATGGTTAAACAGAATCATGAAAGAAAAAGGAGTGAGTTAATTTTTTTGGCTAAGAGGACAAAGGAGGAAAAGAGGCAGGTTAAATACTTCGCTCTTTTCCTCCTTTTCTCTTTTGTCCTCTTAGCTTATTTCTTTAAATAAAATTCAAATGCGAAAATTTATTTCCCAATATCATTTTATCATCGGCTGCCAGCCATTTGTTTAATACCGTTGCATACACATTTTTAAAATCAACTTTATGTTTCAGATCACCTTCATTTAAATCTGTCAGATCGGGCATAGCATTTAAAATACCTTTTTCCTTTAAACCGCCGCTGATGAAAAACATATTGTTGGCGGTGCCATGATCGGTTCCATTGCTGGCATTTTGTGCAACCCTGCGGCCAAACTCACTAAAGGTCATCATCAGCACATCATTAAAACGATTGTTGCTTTTTAAGTCGGTTGTAAAAGCTTTTACAGCGTCATTCAGTTCTGTAAATAATCTTTTCTGCTGGTTATCCTGGTTCACATGCGTATCAAAACTTCCAAGGCTTACATAATATACTTTGGTATTGATATCAGAAAAAATAAGCGAAGCAATCGTTTTCAGATCTTTCCCTAATGCGGTGTTGGGATAAGTTTGCGACGTTGGATGAACTTTACTCTGCTGGTAAATATAATCAGCACTGCTGAGTGTGGCACTCATGGTTTTGTATAAATAGTCAATGGTTTCTTCGCCATACTTATGATCGCTGTTAACCTCTTTTATAAATTTTCCGTTGCTGGTATTGTATAATTTTTTAGGATCTTTAAAAGCAAGGCCCTTGTTTTCTTCGCCTTTTAAAGCCAGGCTCAGCACATCATCCAGTTCCATGGCCTGCGTTGGTTTGTCGCATCCTTTACATTGTGCATCCAAATAGCGGCCAAGCCAGCCCGTGTTTACATACTCATTGCTTTCGCTGGCACTGTGCCATATGTCCATACTTCTAAAATGCGAACGGTCGGGATTTGGGTAACCTACGCTGTTCATTATGGCCAGGCTTCCATCATCATACAATCCTTTAAAGGCTTCCAGTGCTGGATTTAGCCCCGTTTCATCAGTTAACAATAATGCTTTTTCTTTTGCTATACCCAGTTTTGGCCTTTCCCGGTAATAAATATCGTTACGCACCGGTATCACGGTATTTAATCCATCATTACCGCCGCTGAACTGAATTACCACCACAACTTTATTGCCCTGCGGCACCATCATCGGTTTTTCAAAAGCTTTTAAAAACTTAGGCACCATAAATGATGCTGTTGCCAATGAACCGATCTGTAAAAATTCTTTGCGTTTGATTACCATAAGAGGCCCCTCCTATCCTCTCCGCCAATCGGCGGAAGGAATGTTTATGTTAGATGAATAATTTATTTATAAGCATTCTCTCAATTTTAAAAAAGAATTTCAAAAAATTAGACTCCCAGTTCCCCCTTTCCTTCGACTAACGCTCAGGACTGGCGGAGGGGGTTTAACAAAGCTGGTATTCCGGCGTACTCATCAGATTTACGACAGCACTTTTAATATAGTTTTCCCTGCCAGCGGTATTAATATATTTTTCCAGTACAGCATTACTCACTTTGCTCTTTGTTTGCAAAACCGTTGCTGTTATATTTTCCAAAAGTTTTTCCCGCTGTATTTTTTCAAATATTGTATTCACTGCCGCCCAATCAATGGCAGCAGTGCCAGCTTTTACGGCATCTTTCATTTTTTTAACTGCCATTTCCCCGCCTGTCCGGCCGGCAGGCATCATCCCCATCTGCACATCATCATCTCCCTTGGGCATAATATTTATGGCATCGTTGGCCGAAAGTATCTGCGGAATACGAAGCCGTAACATTAAAGAACTGCTGTCTATCCAGCTTTTGCCACCGGGCCAACCGGCTACATTTGGCGGATAAAATAAAACCTGTCCCAATGCACGTTGAAATAAAAGCTGCGACTGGTCATTCTCCAGTTGCATGGGTAACAGCCTCCTGATGCCAGCCAGCAGTTCAACCGGTGATTTTATTTTAGTGCCGATATTTTTTTCATCATAAAACCAATCATTGGTATAAATATCTTCCAGCAATTTTGAAATGTTATAGTTGTTTGTGTAAAAACGATTACTTAACCATTGTTGGTTTGCATCATTTATATTTTCATTTACAAAATACCGGTAAATTTTTTTGCTGATATAATTTGCAGTTTGTTTGTTTTCTAATAAGATGTTCAGGATATCATCGCCGTCATAATTCCCGGTTTTGCCTAAAAATGTTTTACTGCCATCATCATGTTGATTTTTTCTGAAAATAAATTCACCTTTGGCATTAAAGGCCCAGCCGGTAAAAGCCCTGGCAGCTTCTTTTACATCGTTTTCGGTATAGTTGCCCCTGCCCATAGTAAACAACTCCATCACTTCACGGGCAAAATTTTCGTTGGGTTTTTGTTTTCTGTTTTGTTGGTTATTTAAAAATTGTAACATGGCCGGACTCTTACTCACTGCCTTCAGCATATCGGCAAAACTGCCCAATGCATTTGTACGAATAACATGTAATAGCTCCTGCTGAAAAAAACTGTTTTGTATGCGGCAGGCAAAATGCCCGTGCCAGAACAGGCTCATTTTTTCTCTTAACTGTGCTTCGCTGTTTATCATTGTATTCAACCAACGAATGTTCATTATTTTTAGATCTTCTCTTGATTGTTCCCTCACCCTTCTCCTCAATTCCGGATCATTCAATGCTTTTTGAATTCCCTTTGGATCGGTCATGCCCATCGCATATTCATCAGCCGGATTTTCAGTTACTTCAATCTTTTCAACCGGTTTGGAAGATGTTGTTACCAAAAGTGCCCAAAGATTTTTTTGAGAGATAGAATCAAGCGATACTGCATTTTCGGCCATTGGCCCAAAAGCGGCACGCCATAATAAGTGTTGATTTTTTAAACGATTGGAGACCGCCATAACAATAAAGTATTTTTAACTGATCAATTGAACCAGAATAGGACTTGTTTTATACCTGATAGTTTAATGCATAAAAATACAAATTCAAATGTAAATTCTATAGTATTGCGTGTTAAATAATAAGCACAGCCGGAGAAGCCGTTTTTATTAAAGCTTTTGTGTTGTTTTCTTCACTGCCGAAAAAACACCCTTCCACAGCAGGTTAAAAAACGATTTGGTTCTATCCCTTTCATAATTGATAGCATCGGTTCTTGTTACACCGTTTAGGGGGTTGCTGTCTTTCATCAATGCATTGGCCAGCAAACTCTGCAGGCCCTTCTTTTTCACATTGCCAGAATCATTTTTTAAAATTTCAATTTTAAGATCATCGTACAATATGGTTGCATTACCCCTGGCAAAATGATCGGTACCGTTCATTTTAAATGTTAGTTTATTTACCCGCCCCTTTTTTATGGAAGCCATCCCCAATGGCTCAATAAGCGGATTCAATGATACCGCATTGAACCGGCCTGCAGTACCAGACACATCAAAAGCTCCATTGCTGTTGTTGAGCGGAAGTTTCCATACCGTATGCATCTGGCTAACACCCATAAAGCTGGCTGAGGCATCCAGTACAAGCAAATTGTTTTTACTGATAAGGTCGCTGATATTGGTTACGTTAGAAATGGTTCCATTAATATTTTTAAAAATAACTGTTCCGGTTTTTTTTGATACATCAACCTTTTCGGTATAAGCTACCATGCCGTTTTTAATAATTACTTTTTTAACGCTGAACGGAAATTTAATTTTTTGCAGCAACTGGTGCGGATATTTTCCAACCTTACTTGCCAGATCGGCGGCAACGGTTCTGTCTCTGTAAATTTTTACAACAGGCTGCAGTATTGCTGTTGCAGCTTCAAACCTTTGCCGGGCTATCAGCAGCCTTGTATCAATGCCGCTTAATTCTATATTATTAAACTCCAGGTTGAACAGGTCTTCCTGCTGTTTCAGGCTTTTTGAAAAAGCGGCTTCGGTAAACATGGGTTTAACAGTTAAGCTTTTTATACGCATGGATGAATTGGCATTGTTGATATCAAAAGCACCCATCGTTATTTTATACCGTTTATTCGCTGTCATAAAAGAAAATCCATCGGCAGATAATTTCCAGTTGCTGCTGCTGATGAGATTTTTAACACTGGTGCCCGAATCTAATTTTTGAATATCAACAGCATTAAATTTTACATTGCTGATGGTTATGGGCGCCTCATTGGGTTTTGCCCTGTTGTAGATGAGTATATTGGTATTACCAACAAATACCTTGTTTACCAGCGCCTCATCAAAATAATTGTTATCAATTTCCAGTTCATCTTTAACAGAATCTGCATTTGTAATTTGCTTTGTATAAAAAGTAAGCATGCCGCCATCGCTTATCAACTCTTCGGCCTGTAACTGCTGCCGCATAATAAAAGCATCGGTTGAAATATTTTTGATGAAGGTGTTGTTGATATCGAATACAATTTTATCCTCGCTGTTCTTTTGCTGAAAATTTTTAAGGTGGATGAATTTTCCGGGTGCATTATATTCTACGTCAGTAAAGATTGCATAATTTTTATCGCCCTTAACGTAAACTTCTTTCACTTTTGCAACTACATCCTTTATAAAATAGCTGAGAATATTCTGAAAATCCCTGCTACTGTCTATCCTGAATTTTTTTAACTGAACATTGATGTTCCTCAAAGCCGTATTGGGCTCCCCGGTTTTATCAGCAATATTTAAAAAACCATTTTCGATGATGATCTCTTTTGCATTAATGATTTTGAATTTACCCAGTAATTTTTCATAAATGGCCATGCTGTCATTATTGTTCAAACGCTTTTCTTCTTTTTTTCCTGAGCTGATAATGTACACCACGGGATGTTTTATGAAGATGGAATTTGCTTCAATAGAGGTGTTACCAATAAGCCCCGGAATATTAGCTCCTCTTATAGAAACCTCATCAATTTGTATATTGTAAATAGTGGCCGAAGAAGCAGTATCAAATTCCATCAGTTGTTTTTGTAAAGAATCTGATTGCAGCGTAACATTAAAAAAAGAAGCATTGCCATTTACTTCATCAATGAACGAACTGTCGTAATGAATAAAATATAAACTGTCGGTTCCTTTACTGATGGCATTTTCAATTGAGTTTTTAATTATGTTCCTTTTGTTTTGCTGCCAATAGAACCACCCGCCAACAATTGCCAGCACCAGGATAACAAGAAATATTTTTATGTATTTATTCAAAAGATTCTTTCTGTTTAGTTTATAATGCCGTAAAAGAAATTATTGTGCCATAATCCCGCTTTCAAAGTTCAACACATCTAAAAAGATAAATGTTATACAACTTTAAAGAGAAGTTACATGATTCACATATTTTAAAAGCCAAAAGAACTCCTGCACACATTTTTATTGTTTTGGCACGGCATTTGAAATTTTAAATTGAAACATACTAAATACACTTACTATGCCATTCAATTATATAGACAGTAACTTTGATTTTTTAAAGAAAAAAATCAATGAAATTAAAATTGCATTATTCAAAACAGAGCTAAACCCCCAACTGCAGTTGCCGAATAATGTCATTCAAACATATAAAGTAGAAGATGACGGAACTGTTTGGTTTTTTACATCATTTAATGGTAAGCAATACAAAAATATTAACCGGCCGTTTTATGCATACCTGAGTTATTATAAAAAAGAAACCGGCTGCCACCTGCAGCTCAGCGGAAGCGCAGCAATAATTGAAAATGAAGACAATGGCCTTTTTTCAATGAATAATTATCCTAAAGGGTATTATGGGCGGCTTGTTTTGGTGAAAATGAAAATTTTGCAGGCCGAGTTTTATGAAAATAAAGTTTCAGAAAATACTTCGTGGACCGAAAAATTTAAAAATACTTTCAGTCATTTATTCCTGCAACCGGCACACAGGAGCTATAGTTTTTTAGAATAACTCAGTACAAAAACAACCAGGCCAAAGAATCACCAGGCGAATTTGATTTGACTAAAAGCGATAAAAGAGACTGTTTAAATACAGTCTTTTTTTTGTACAATTTCCACAAATCAGTTGAATTTTATTAACTTGTTGCTGCAATAATTTTTTATGCAAACAAGAGCTTTCAAATATTTAACCCCCATACTTGTATATGTTTTGGCCCTGCAGGCATTTATTGGCACAGGCTGGCTTACATGGACTCCCATGTTATATGCCTGGGTATTGATGCCAACCGTTGAGCTCTTCATCAGGCCCGATAACAAAAACCTTTCGGCGGCAGAAGAGGAACTGGCCAAAAAAGACCGGGTTTACGATTACCTGCTTTACATTATTGTTGTTTTACAGTTTGCTGCGTTGTATTTGTTTTTAGTTTCTATGAAAAATACCGGTTTGCTTTGGTGGGAAGTTGCAGGCCGTATTTGCAGCATGGGTTTGCTCTGCGGCACTTTTGGCATTAATGTGG
>JANOVD010000414.1:0-3566 GCA_031417255.1 Chitinophagaceae bacterium | reverse complement strand
AGGTATTTTGTAAGTTTATGCCATGGAAGCATACGGAAAAATTTTACTCATTGCTATGCCGGCTTTTTTATTGCTGGTACTTTTTGAAAAATGGTATGGCTGGCGCAAAGGAAAAGATACGGTGCGTAATATGGATATGATCAGCAGCCTCAGCAGTGGCGTTACCAATGTTACCAAAGATGTGATAGGCTTATATCTTGTTATCATTTCTTATCCATTCCTGATGAGAAATCTTGCACTGACTCATTTCAATAATACCATCATTGTTTATATCATTGCTTTTTTTGCACTTGATTTTGCCGGTTACTGGGTACATCGCCTGCAGCATGTAACTAATTTTTTCTGGAATGGCCATATCGTTCATCATAGCAGCGAAGAATTTAATTTAGCCTGTGCGTTGCGGCAAAGTATATCTTCTGTTGTAAAGATATTTGCGATATTCCTGTTGCCTGCCGCACTACTGGGTGTTCCTTACCAGGTTATTGCCGTAATTGCCCCGCTTCATTTGTTTGCACAGTTCTGGTATCATACCCAACATATTGGCAGAATGGGATTTTTGGAAAAGATCATTGTTACGCCTTCCCATCACCGGGTACATCATGCTTTCAACAAGGAGTATATTGATAAAAATTACGGACAGATATTTATTTTCTGGGACAAATGGTTTGGTACTTTCCAGGAAGAACTGTCAACAGTGCCGCCTGTATATGGCATTACAAGGCCTGTACAAACCTGGAACCCCATCAGGATAAACTTTCAACATGTTTGGTTGCTGATACAGGATGCCTGGAGAACAAATAACTGGAAAGATAAATTTACACTATGGTTCAAGCCAACCGGCTATCGTCCTGCTGATGTAGCAGCAAAATACCCGGTATATAAAATTGAAGATGTGTATCATTTTGAAAAATACGACACGCAAACTTCAGCAGCATTGAACGTGTGGAGCTGGTTACAGTTATTGCTGATCTTATTCTTTGTAAGTTATATGTTTGGAAATATTGCATTGATCAACAGTCTTGATACAAATTATATCTTCTGGTATGGCGGTTTTCTTTTTTTAAGTGTGTATGCATTGACTGACCTGATGGACAGGAATGCTTCTGCTATTGTTTGGGAATGTATCCGCAGCAGTGTGGGGCTTAGTTTTCTCTTTGTACAGAGTGATTGGTTTGGTGCAGGTACATATTTGCCAACTTCCAAATTTATTCTTGGCGCTTATTTTATTATGTCCATTTTTATTACCGGGTGGTTTGTGCTAAAGCATAAGCGGGAAGATGCAAAGATTATTGCTGCTGCATAAATGCAAGAATATTACGATCCAGCAGGGTTTAATAAAGTGTTACTTATTGAGTAATTTTTCGATTGTTCCTTTTTCCAGCGTCCAGTTATAGCCTTCTAATTTTGATTGTATTACTTCTCCTTTTTTATTGAGCAAGTATGTAGTTGGATAAACATGTATTCCAAGGCTGGCTAAACTTTGGGCAGAATGTGCAAATAAAATCTTGCCAGGAGCAAAACGGCTTTGCAGCATGTTAATGCGGCCTGTATCTTCATCCGAAATGCATAAAATTTTAAAATTGGATGAATTGACCGTTGTAAGAAGTTCATCAAAGACATACATCTCCTGTATACAAGGCCCACACCAGGTTTGAAAAAATGAAACGATAACCACATTTCCCTTTAAGTCGTTGATGGTGGTCTTTGTATTGTAGCCTGTCAACAATAATTCACTGGTTTGAAATTTCATTTTTGGTGTAACCGTTTTACGCATGTACCACCTGATTCCCCAACCAATGGCAAGTATGATGAGTACAGATAAAATTATTCCGGTTAATTTATTTTTCATTTCAGTGGTGATCTTTCTAATTGTTTCTCATTTTCTGACCGGTTAAATCTTTTTAAGAAATACTGCAAGGTAATTTTAGCAACCGGGTTTTTGATTTTTATATAGTTAAAGATCTGTTTAGGAAATGCACCCAGGTTTGCTTTAGCTTCTTTTGAAGTTCTGCCAAGCTCCAGTTTTTCATATTTCCGCTCTATCATTTTTTGCACGCTTAAAAATAATATGTTGAAATAGGTTTTATGAATATTATTATACCTATAATCCAATCCAATATAATGGGTTTCCATTTCGTTGTTGTAAAAAATGTATGTATAAAAACCTATCATTACATTGTTGCAATAAAGGGCATGCAGCTCAAAATTTTGTTTAAGGTCTGCTTTTAATCCGGATAAATAGGCTGCATTTACAGTGCCCAGCTTTACCTTTTGTTTGTTTACAACATTACAATACAGTTGTTCTATTGCTGCTGCATTTTCTAAAATTTCTACAGCGTTTAATTCTTTTGTTACTACCCCATCAAAAGCCTGTATAATTTTTTTAGCCCGCTTAAAATATTTTTTTGTAAGGTCGCTTAAATAATCATCAAATGTATTCCAATGTTGTCTTCTGGCAATTTCCATGGTAACGTCGCCGGAAAAAAAGTGATATTTTGAAGCAGTATATTTTTCTTCCAAAAAAACTTCTCTGCAATCTTTAATAATAATTCCACAGGGTTTTAACTTTCTGTTTTGTTTTACAAACAACTCAATGGCATCAAAAATTAATGCATTATGCTGTTCGTTTTTAAAGTAATAGCCCTGAAAATTTATCCTGAATAAATTTCCGCAAATGAGCAAGTACAATTGTTTGGGTAAAATAAATTTAATAACTCTGGATTGGATACTTTTTTGGGTATTAAAATTTAAATGCCTGTGTGTAAACTTAAATAATTGCAGGTAAGCTAATCCAATCAGTTTGTCTTTAATAAATATTTGTAAGTAATGATTTTCAATATCAGGTATTTGAGCATTTTCAAGCGGTAGCAAATGCCTTAGTTTCAGGTGATGCATTTCGGGTAAAAAATCATCCCATAAATCTTTATGCGCTGTAATTTGCCTTACATGATTAATTGAAATAGTCAAACTCGAAATTATTTTTGCGGTAAAGAAGTATTGGATAACTCATTATTCACCGTTCTCCATATCCTCAACGGATTTTCATTCTTCAATTCATCGGGTAACAAATCATTGCTCCAGTTTTGAAAAGCAATTGGCCGGGCAAAACGTTTAATGCCATCGGCACCAACTGATGTAAATCTTGAATCGGTACTGGCAGGAAACGGGCCACCATGGTGCATACTCAAACAAACTTCAACACCGGTAGGCACACTGTTTAAAATAAAACGGCCGCAGATATTTTTTACGGCTTCCACCAACTCTTCATTTTCTTTTATGTCATTTTCGGTAGCCATTAAAGTAGAACTTAATTGTCCTTCCAGGTGTTTGGCCACTTCTATCATTTCGTTCATATCCTTACAACGGATGATAATAGAGTAGGGGCCAAATACCTCTTGATGTAAAACAGGGTTGTTTAAAAAAGCCTGCCCGCTTGCGGTTGCAATTGTTGGTAAGCCTGCCAACTTTGGCAAAGTTTCGGAACTTTGCCAAAGTTCACTCTCGGCAACCAGATGCACATCTTCCTGCAATAAAGCATTGCCTTTATTTTTTTTATAGGCATTTAC
>JANOVD010000413.1:0-1725 GCA_031417255.1 Chitinophagaceae bacterium | reverse complement strand
CTGCTCGACCTCGGTGAGCTGGATGTAGAACGTCCATAGGCGCTCGGGCTGCTGCGCATCGAGGTTGGTGCGCAGCAGGTAGCGTCCCTCACGCCGACGCACCTGGCGCAGCTTGGCGCGGTCGAGCCCGAACTGCAGGCTCGCCACGTTCTTGCCCTCGGTGGTACCAGCCTTTGGCTTTTTGGCCGTGGCCTTCGCAGTTTTGGCCACGGCCTTGGGCGTTGCGGCGCTGGCCGTGGAGATCGTCACCTGGACCAGCCGCGCAGCACGGCCGGCTTCGTGTTGCGCGGCCCCGAGCTTGATCGGCAACTGGTCGCGCGTGAGCGTCTGGCCCTGCAGCGCCTTGAGCCGCTCGACGTAGCGGCGCAGCCGCTTCCTGCGCATGCCGCGCTCCTTGTCGATGCGCGCATCGCTTTGCGCGAGCACGTACACGTCCTCCTCGGCAGCCAGCCGCTTGACCTGCACGCCCTCGCGCACCCGCGCCCACGGCTGGCCGAGGAAGGCTTGTTCGAGCTTCGTCAGGCGCCCCTTGGGCGTGCCCACCAGGTACGACGCGCCCATGGGTCGCATCTTGGCCAGGCTGTCTTCGGTGGGGATGCCGCGGTCCATCACCCAGATCCGGTTGGCCTGGCCGTAGCGGTGCTTGATGCGGTCCAGGAAGCCGCTGAGCGTGGTGGAGTCGGCGGTGTTCCCGCTCATGACCTCGTAGCTCAGCGGGAAGCCCTCGGGCGTGACGATCAGCGCGATGACGACCTGCCTGCAATCTCCCCGCTTGTCGCGGCTGTAGCCGTACTGGCGCAGGTCGTCCGGGCCGCGATCCTCATCGGTCTCGAAGTAAGTGCTGGTCAGGTCGTACAGCAGCACGTCGAACTTGGCGCCGAAGAGTTCGCCCCACCGCCGCACAAGGAACTTGTTCAGCGCGTCTTTGTGCTCCACCAGCTTGTCCAGGCAACGGTACAGGGTGTTCTTCTCGGCCAGGCAGAAGTCCGACTCCAGCAGATCGGCCATGGCGCTGGCATCGAACCACTGGCGATGCAGCCGCCATTCCGAGCCCGGGTCGATGAGGCGGTAGGCCACCAGGGTCTTGAGCACTTTCAGCCACGGCGTGCCCTCGCGCGAAGGGCGCAGCCGAGGTCGCCAGAAGCTGTCGAGTTCAAGCTGTTGCCACAACTGCAGCGCCAACCAGCAAGCACCCCACTGGCGCGGGCGCTCCAGGCGCAGTTGGCTCAGGCACACGCCCACCGCATCGACATCATCACAGGGCATGGAGCCGGCCGGGAACAGCGCTACCTGACGGCGCTGGCCGGCGTCTTGCACTTCGATGGTCTTGCGCCACGCCTCGCGCTGGCTGGCGTTGATCTCACCGAGATACAGCACCTGGCGCTGCGCCACGCGGCTGTCACCCAGGCGGCGTGACTCAACGATGCTCCAGTATTCGTGGACCTTGCCGTCCTTCTTGCGTTGTTGGCAGCGCAGGAACATGTGCGGCACTGTACGAAGCGCACCGCGGACCCGCAACGACCAAAGTCTTCACTACAAGCGTTTGGTCGAGGCAGCCTTATATGAATCAAGAACTTGCACGCGCAAAACAAGTCGATTCCCAGGAAAGCAACGGCGAGTTGAGAAAGACGGGCTACGGCCAGCAGGTCTTCGTCCAGACGCGGAGTGCGGCCCTGACGCTGGGGCGCTGCAACGGCGATGAGAAGCGGGATTGCATGCGGCGGT
>JANOVD010000412.1:0-3314 GCA_031417255.1 Chitinophagaceae bacterium | reverse complement strand
TGGGAAAAATTATCCTGCCCCGGTAATTATCATAAGCATTACCATCACGTACATTTACCAAACCGGTTTTTTGTAAATACTCCAGGTTGTATTTTGCTGCCAATGCAGCCTGCGTAAACCCATCCCTGGCTTCGGAATTATAACCCAGTTGAAATTTGTTGATGACCTCTTCCCGGAAACCCCGTTCTTTTAAATAACTCAACGCAATATCCTGTCCTTCTTCGGTATTTAATAATGCATTGGTAAAATATTTTTGTGCAAAATTGTTGATGATGTATAAACTGTCGGCAACCTGTTGTTGCTGTTTGTACTCGGGACTGGTTTCGCTTTCTTCAATCTCCACATTATATTTTGCAGCCAGCCAGCGCAGGGCTTCCACATAACTGTATTTTTCGGCCTCCATTAAAAAACTGATGCTGTTGCCGCTACGGCCGCAACCAAAACATTTATAAATTTCCTTGGCAGGCGATACCGTGAAGGATGGCGTTTTTTCGTTATGGAACGGGCACAGGCCCAGATAATTGCTGCCCCGTTTTTTTAATTTAACGAATGAGCCAACAATTTCCACAATATCAA
Organism: Chitinophagaceae bacterium; assembly: GCA_031417255.1. Classification (GTDB taxonomy): domain Bacteria; phylum Bacteroidota; class Bacteroidia; order Chitinophagales; family Chitinophagaceae; genus Ferruginibacter. Next base: position 2,738 of record JANOVD010000412.1, on the reverse strand, counting down.
TGCGGCTGAGAATTTGCTGTATACTGTCCTGTGATATCAATGTTTGCTTATGAAGCTGTAATTTACAGATGTTTCATATAATACCATACTGTTAAACTCCTGTAAAATAAATGCCTGAAAAAATAATGGCATGATTTATGAAAAATTATCATAAAAATCATCTGCATAATTAATACCTTTATCACCTAAAAAAATTAAAGCATGAAGAAATATTTATTACTGATTACATTGGTTTTAGGAGGACTCTGCAGTTTTGGCCAGAATCTGGAAGATATAAAAAAACTGTTTTTTTTAACGCAGTTTGATAAAGCAAAACCACAGATTGACAACTATATGGCCGATACAAAAAATTCGGCAAAAGCAGAAGGCTGGTATTACAAGGCTGCAATTTATAGCTCGTTGGGCAGGGTAGCAACCAAACCCGTTGCGGAAAGTAAATTACTGTACCAAACCGCTTTTGAATCCATCAAAAAATATGCAGAACTGGATAGTAAAGCGCAATTGACTGTTGATGAAAAAAATTCAACCGTTTTTAATATATACTATGGTTTTTATGAACTGGGTATTAAAACCTACAACGGAAAAGACTTTGCAGAATCTTACGATTGTTTTAAAAAGTCGTTGGATGTACATGATTATATTTACGGCAAAAACCTGGTTGGGGCAAATGATATAAAATTTACAGTACATGATACTGATTTGGTATGGAACCTTGCCGTAATTGCCAATGAGTTGAAAAACAAGAATGACGCTTCAGTTTATTATAAAAGAATTGCCGATGCTGATTTGAGTGAAGAAAAATATGCAGTGGCTTATGACGACCTTATATTAAAATATAAAAGGGAAAGAAATGAAGCGTTATTTACAAAATACGTTGCTGCTGCTAAAAGACATTATCCCATCGACATTCCGTATTGGGAAAACAAGGAAATAGAATTTGCTCTGGCCGATCTGGAAAATGAAGCGTTGCTTAACAAGTATGAAGAACTGACCAAAACACTTCCCAATAACTATATAATATTTTATAACTATGCTGTGGAAATTGACAGGTTTCTTAGCGTTTCGGATTCAATGAAAGGTAACAGGCTGAGTGATTACAGGAAAAAAATTGAAGATAATTTTAAAAGGGCCATTGCCATAAAATCAACTGTAGAAGCTAATTTACAATTGGCAAACCTGTATTACAGTAAAACTTATGATCTGCAGGAACAGGCGGCCAAAATAAGAGGAACCAAACCTGAAGAAGTGAAATTAAAAAAGGAACTTAATGCTTTAACCAAATCAACCATGAATGCAAGTATTCCTTATGCAGAGGAAGCAGCTAAGCAATTGGGAACATTAACTGAGTATAAATTTACAGATAAAACCAACTATAAACTGGCTTTGGAAATTTTATTTAATGCATATAAAATGGCAGGTAATGCTGCTAAAGTAGCAGAATACGAAAAGAAAAGAGGAGAAGTAGATAAATTATAAATACGATTATAAAAAGTATAAAAAAACTCCCCCGATAAAACGTGGGAGTTTTTTTATGCTGATATTTTTTATTGTCCGGCAATTCTTATCTGCATACCCGGGCCGCCACTATTCTGCATATCTTTCATTGGTTTTATTTCAATATCTTTTGCTATTTCAAATTCTTTGTCGGCTATATCTTTATCAATAACCAGTTTGGTAACCTGTACTGTCATTTTTCTGCCCCTGTTCATATTCCTTTCGTATTGCATCGGAAAGCCATTTAATTCTTCCATACCGTTTGCTCCGGCTGTAACATTAAAACCACCAAAACCTGCTGCACTGCCACCGGTGCTTGGTAAATTCTGCAATTTAAAATCGGGGCAATACCATACAGTTGTTGTATCGGAACGGCCATTTGACCGGGTACCAATTACCAATGCTTTTTTGCAATCATAACCAACTATTTTTTTGCTTTCATCAATATAAGTAATTGAAAAAACCGCAGATGAATTGGAGCCTCGGCCAAAAGCAACATTTTGTCCGCCGCGGCCCTGCATCATACTGTCCATACGCTTACGCATTTCTGCCTGGTCTGCATCGGTTGCATAAAAGCCCAATTTTTTGCCCATCATTTCCATAATGGTTGTAGTAAGTTTTTTTGAATTGTCCCTGATAACCGTTGTACGGCCCATTTCGCTTTCTGAAAATGTTTTAGTAAGATCATTTTTTAACCAGGTTGTTGTTTTTGTTTCGCCATCGCCTCCAAAACGCATAACTCTAACTTCACCACCTCCATCAGCAGTACGCATATCCTGAACCTGTGTTTCATCTCCATCAGGAGCAACAATAGTTGTTTTGGTTGTAACCGTAGCCTGAGTTAAAAGTTTTGGCTGAGCATAAACTGCTGTTGAAGCAGCTAAAAACAAAAGGGTAATTATTCTTTTCATATTTATTGTTAATTAAGAACCAAAAATACGAATTGATTCGTAATAACAAAATCAAAATGATTGCTTCAGAGAATTTTAACATATAAAATGCCGGTATACATCTATACCGGCATCATCAATACTGATTAATTTTTTCTCTACATCAATGAAAGTTACTATTGGCAGCCCTGATATTGAAAACTAAAAACATCATAATCGGATCCTGACGTTACAATGCCCCGGTTAACTCCCCAAGCTGAAAAAGGCGGGTCTGAACCTCCAAGCTCTTTAACAAGTGCATAGGCTGATACACAACCCCAGCTACCCGGAGGAATAAGTGAGGCAGCAATTGTA
>JANOVD010000411.1:0-1937 GCA_031417255.1 Chitinophagaceae bacterium | reverse complement strand
TTTGCAAAACCATCGCTGCCGCTTTTGCCTTTGTTGATGATTGTGCGTTGGTAATCCAGCACTTCAATTTCAACACCAATCATTGGGTCGGTAGTAAGAATGTTGCTTACGGCAACCATCAGGCTGTTATCGTTACCACGCTTGGCCGTAAGGCCGATATTGCTTGCTAAAATATTTCTTGTTGCCCAGCGGTCTTTGTTGTAATAAGATTTACTGGTTGGGTCATCTCTTCGTTCCCAGCTATAACCAAAAGGGTAATAAGTATCGTACCTGTCCCAAAAAGCATCATCTTCATCAACGCCGTTGCTTCTGTCTTCATTATAGTCGTCGTAAAAATTTTCCTCTCCATCGCCGCCTTCATATGTTTGGTTGGTTGTGTCTGCAGACATATATAATGAGTACTCTGGCCTGAAACCGATAGTTACTTTGTAAATGGCGCCCTGCTCGGTTTTTAAATACTTATCAATATCTAATGAAAAATGCTGTTTTTTATGCAGGTCTACTGTTTTATCATCATCAAGTCTTAAAGTTTTTTGAACAATGGGTTTACCAACACGCCTTAAAGCATTATCTCCGCTAATGCTGTTTTCCTGTAAAAACTGCGGTACGTTATTTTCATAAATTTTAATAATGCTGATATCAACTGCATTCAGGTTAATAGATTCAAAAGGCAAAACCAACCTGCCGCTGTTGGGCAAAATATTTCCCTTGCCATGAATTTTTACTGATGGCATCCTGTTCTCGAAATTGATATTGGATGCAAATCCTTTATCCAGCACTTCGCCAAAAGTATTTTTTATACCGGCATTAATGTTGACTGTATAATTACCGGTTAATTTTCCGTTGCCAAAAACTTTTACTTCGCTGCCATTGATCGTATAAGAAATATCTGATTGATCGCTGATGGTTATCAGGCCGTTTAGGTCCTGCCCAACAGCAATCATATCGCTGAACTGAACCGATGCATATTGCTGTGTTTCGTTAATGGCAACAACATTCAATACTTTAAAATCACCTTCGGCAGGCACGGCTAAAGTTTCATCGCCTTTGGGATCCATGTTCAATGGTTTCCCATCCCAGCGCAGTTCTACATTGCTTGCCGATTTTAACCGGTCGATATTTTGAATAGTATATTGGTGTGTTTTTGTGGCATCATTATGTTGCCAGCTTATTTTAAGTGCTTTGTTATTTTGAAAAGCGGTCAATAATTTTTCAACATCTTTACCATCTTCCACATCTGCTGTTTCCAGGATGCCGCTGAGATTCATTTTATTTTTAACGCCGTTACTGCGTAATCCATCCTGCTCAACTTTAAACGAAGGCTTAACAGTCTTAACACTGAAACGGAAACTGGAAAACTTACTTGTGGTTTTTGTTACTTTACCCAATTTGAATGTTACATCATACAACTGGTCGGGTTTTAACCATTTATCAGGTTTAAATTCAATGGTACGGGCATCAAGCCAGTATGCTTTTCCTTTTACCGAAGGGGAGATGCTGAATAATGATTCTTTAACAGCTTCGCCAACGGCATGCGTGGTGTTGGCATCATCAGCCAGTTTAATACGAATGGATGAAGTTTTGGAAATGGTACCTGTTGTGTAAGCATCAATGTATTTGCTGAAAGCAGGATCTACATCAATCCATTTGTCTTTTTTGCTGCAGGAAAAAAGAAACAAGGTTACAGTTACAAATAGCAGGGAGTGTAAAAAAGTTGCTTTGAACTTTTTGGTACGACGGCTTGGGTCGAGTTTCATAAATTTGAAATTGATTGTTGAAGTTAAGTTGACACTGATGGATTCACCAATATCGGCATTTTTTATTTGCTATGTAAATGTTGTAAGAAAAATTGATATCTCCAACAGGCGGAGAAATTAATTTTAGTTAAACAATTTATAAAACCTGCCTGCCGGCAGGCAGGCAAAAAAATGCTTTTA
>JANOVD010000410.1:0-8274 GCA_031417255.1 Chitinophagaceae bacterium | reverse complement strand
CCCAAAGTTAGAAGCAGGGCCTGGTTGAGTGATACACTTATCTTCTTCGTCATTTACACCATCACCATCAGTATCCGGAATAGGACAACCCTGGTAACGGGCAATACCCGGAACAGTTGGACATTTATCAACTTCGTCATTAATTCCGTCTTTATCTGTATCAGGAATTGGACAACCTTTGTAACGGGCTAAACCTGGTACATCAGGACAAGCATCATCACCGTCAGCAATACCATCGCCATCTCTGTCGGGGCAACCTTGTAAAGAAGCAAGACCAGCAACATCAGGGCATTTATCATCAACATCCAAAACGCCATCGCCATCTCTGTCTTTTGGTGGTTCAACAACCGGTGGTGGTGGTGGAGGAACCACTACTACTTTTTCTTTCCCGATGTTTTGAGCTAAACCAATTGAATAAAACAGGTTATCGCCTACAGCAGTTTTCTTAGTTATGTCCCACCTGTATTGAGCTTGTACAAACATGTAAGTAATGCTGTTAAAATTAACCTGAAGGCCAAGGCCTGCAGGTACATAAGCACCAATTTTATCGGTGTAATATCCACCGCCAATACCTACTGTTAAAAAAGGATTTAATAATGCTCCATCTGGAAAAGGGCGCAAGTTAATCGTTGGTTCCAGTTCAAGGCCTATTTCAGTTTTTTGTGTTAAACCTGTACGTATTGCACGGTAGTCACGAAAACTGGCATTCAGTTTAATAGCTACATCCACTTTAGGGTGAATACCTTTCCAATATGACAAAGAAAAGCCTTTATCCATATCTCTGAATGTACTGTAAGTCTTTCCGGTTATTGGATCTTTAATACCAAGAGGGGCAACAAAATCCTGCATATTAAAATGTAAACCGATAAGGGTACCCTTTTTATCTCCAGATCCCTTTTTTGTTTTTTGGGAAAAGGCACTTGTGGCTAAAAGAGTTAATGCCAGAATAAGCGTTAGTTTTTGTTTCATAAACTTTAATTTTATTAAAATTTTTTTTTCTGAGTTATGTGCAAATATAATGTTAAATTAATGGAAAGGCAAAATTTGTATCTAATTTTATTATTTGCGTTAAATTAGTTTGTATCAGACTTTTACCAATTTCCATTTCCCTTTTCTAAAAATCATAATACTTACCAATGCCAGTAAAGCTTCTGCCACACCAATTGCAATATATACACCCAAAGTACCCATTTTCAGGTATTTTGCCAAAAAATAAGCCAACGGAATTTGTAAAGCCCAAAATACAAATAAATTAATATAGGTAGGGGTTTTAGTATCTCCTGCTCCATTAAATGCCTGGCTTATGATCATACCATAAGCAAAGAAAACATAGCCAATAGCCAGTATTTGCAGGCATTTTGTGCCTTCGGCAACTGCAGCTTTATCCTGCGTAAAAAAGTACATCAGGTTTTCTCCAAAAATAAAAAATATAATAGCTACAACGGCAAAAAAGCAAAAAGTAAGAAATGCTGTTCTCCATACCGATTTTTCGGCTCTTTCCGGTTTATTGGCGCCCAGGTTTTGTCCAACCAGCGTAGCAGCCGCATTTGCAAGCCCCCAGGCAGGCAAAATGGTAAATATGCATATCCTGATGGCTGTGCCATAACCCGATGTTGCAGAAGCGCCATATCCGGCAATGATTGTAGCCAAAAATATATAGCTGCAACTATTAATTATAAACTGAAACATACCGCCCAATGAAGTGTTGAGTATAGTTCGCATTAAACCAAACTGAAATGTAAATTGTTTGCGAACAAGTTTGATCATTGATTTACCATTAAATAAATAATAAAACTGGTACAGCACAGCGAATGTCCTTCCGATAGTTGTTGCTACAGCTGCGCCTACAATGCCCATTTTAGGAAACGGGCCAATACCCAATATCAAAAGTGGGTCCAGCACAATATTTATTACATTGGCAAATATTAATGCCCGCATGGCAATGGCTGCATTTCCCAGGCCCCTGAAAACAGCATTATTTATAAACAGTAAAACAATAACGATGTTTCCGGTGAGCATGATTTGGGTGAACAAATAATTTTCGGATGCTACTTTTTCTGATGCGCCCATCAACATCAGTATTTCTTTTGGGAAAACAAATCCAATTACACTGATGATAAGAGACAGGAAAGTACCCAGAAATATTGCCTGTACTGCTATTTCAGAAGCAGCTTTAAAATTTTTCTCCCCTGCACGCCTGGCTACTAATGCTGTTACACCAATTGATAACCCCCAGGCAATGGAATATAGAATGGTTAACGATGCTTCGGTTAACACAACTGTTGACGAAGCTTCGCTGCCGATTTTATTCACGAAATAAATATCAACGATGGCAAACAATGCTTCCAGCAGCATTTCCAGTACCATCGGAATTGCCAATAAAAATATTGCTTTGTCAATACTGCCGGTTGTAAAATCTTTTATATCGCCTTTTACAGCCTGCTTAAATAAATGTAAATAAGTATGAATTTTTTGTTTTGAATTTGCCATGATAGTATAAAAAATAAAAAGTAAGTAGATAGATAAATAGCAACGCAGGTTTGCGTTGTAACAAATGGTAACTAAGGAAGAAAAAAACTTTCCTTAGATGTTTAAATACTTCATAGCAGTTAATTGTAGGCAGCAAAAGTAGATATTTTATTTTTTCAAACTGCAATCAGTATTTTTTATTTACAGATTTTTTTTGTGAATAGACTATATTTGCAGCCGATTTTGGCTCGGTAGCTCAGTTGGATAGAGCATCAGCCTTCTAAGCTGAGGGTCATTGGTTCGAATCCAATCCGAGTCACAATTAAAAAAGAGTCGCTGTTATGGCGGCTCTTTTTTAATTTTATAGAAACATTACAACATGGATGTAAAAATAGAAGCCTCGTGGAAGGAGGTTTTAAAAAATGAATTTACCAAACCCTTCTTTCAGCAAATTGTAACTTTTTTAAAAACAGAAAAAGCTGCCGGTAAAATAATTTATCCGCCGGGGCCACTTATTTTTAATGCCTTTTACCAAACACCATTTACAAAACTGAAGGTTGTAATACTCGGGCAGGATCCTTATCACGGCGAGGGCCAGGCACACGGATTAAGTTTTTCGGTACAAAACGGCATAAAACCTCCGCCATCATTGGTTAATATTTATAAAGAGATTCAAACTGATATTGGCATTGCCATGCCTGCCCAATATGGTAATTTAACCCGGTGGGCCGAACAGGGTGTTTTGTTATTGAATGCTGCGTTAACAGTAAGAGCCAACGAACCAAACAGCCATGCAAAATTTGGCTGGGCCGAATTTACAGATGCAGTAATTCAAACAATATCCGACCAGAAAAAAGGAATTGTATTTTTGCTTTGGGGTAAATTTGCACAGGATAAACAAATACTGATTGATGAAACAAAACATTTTGTTTTAAAAGCTGCACACCCCTCTCCTTTCTCGGCTGATAAAGGCTTTTACGGTTGTAAACATTTTTCAAAAACAAATGAACTTTTAACAAAACAGGGCATAGCGCCAATAGACTGGAAATTATTGACACCTTAAAAAATTTAGAAACTACTTTGTAGTTTTTTGTAGCCACGAATTACACTAATTTACACGAATAAAAAATTAGTGAAAATTCGTGAAATTCGTTGCAAAACAAATTAACATCAGGAATTCAGTAAAATATAAATTGTAATGCTGAAAAATATTTTTGGGAGAATCTGGGCTTTGTGGGGATTGATAACTTTTTTAATTACGTTCCTGATCATTTTTCTGCCGTCCATGCTTTCGCATTTGATGGATGACCCAAGAGGCCAGCGTTTTTTTATTGCTGCATCAAAACTATGGATGAATGTATGGCTGTTTTTAGTGGGTTGCCCGGTTACGGTAAGTGGTAAAGAAAATTTTAAACCGGGCATTGCATACATTGTTGTGTTTAATCACAATGCACTTTTGGATGTGCCTTTATCGGCACCTTATGTACCCGGCGCAAACAAAACCATTGCAAAAGCATCGTTTGCAAAAATTCCTTTGTTTGGTTTATTTTATTCAAAGGGTTCTGTTTTGGTTGACCGGAATGATGATAAAAGCCGCACCAAAAGTTTTGAAAGCATGAAAAAGGTGCTGGCACTTGGCATGCACATGTGTATTTATCCCGAAGGAACAAGAAACCGTTCAGCAGAGCCCATCAAACCTTTTTATGATGGCGCTTTTAAACTTGCACTGGCAACAAAAAAAGAAATTATTCCCTGTGTAATTATCGGTACAAAAAAAGCAATGCCGATTCATAAAAAATTTTTCCTTTTGCCGGTACGTTTAAAAATGCATTTTTTGCCGTCAGTAGCATCAACAGATATTGAATTGAAAGATTTAAAAGAAAAAGTGTTTAACGAAATGGTTAAGGATTATGTGGAGTATGTTTAGAAGTTTAGAGGTTTAGAAGTTTATGGGTTTAGGGGTTTAGGGGTTTAGGGGTTTAGAGGTTTAGAAGTTTAGAGGTTTAGGAGTTTAGGGGTTTAGGGGTTTAGGAAATGAATTCTTCTATTTTAAAAATATGTTCACTAAACTACTAAACTCCTAAACTTCTAAACCCTAAACCAATTTACAAATCATAAAAATACCTCGTCCTGTTTATTTTCAAATCTCTCAACAAACCCGATTTAGGGCTGATACTGATATTAAAGGAACGATACTTTCCTACAGGAGAAATATTAATAGCCATTTGCCAGCAATGCATCTCCCTGCTTAAATACATACTTATCAGGCCCAGTTCTTTTAATGTAATATTATAAGAACCGTTTAAACCAATCTGCCATTTGGGTGTAAGGTTTAAAGTGCCCGTCCAGCTTACATTTTGCGAAAAAGAACCTTTATAACCCGTACCAAATCCATTGGGAATACGGTTATAATTAAAAGCATAAGAAAAACTAATGCTCCACGGTATACTAAAATTTGCAAACTCGCCGGGATTATTGCTGATATAGGCTGCTTCCTGCTGGTATTCATTTAAAGGCAGACCGGAAATGGGGTTAAGCTGATTGGTTTGTTGATTGATGAGCGGCAGCTTTTCATTTTTATTTCCACCATGAAACTGGCTTTGGATGGCAATATTAGCACTGGTTAATTTTCCCAATGCCAGCTTTCTGTTCCAAACCAGTTTATCAATAAAATTGCCGACACTGTTGGTTAAATAAGGAACTACAACTGCACCGGCCGAAATACTTATTTTATCAAAAAGGTTGGTACGCATGTTTATATTAAACGGGCTTAACTTAAAAGAATCCTGCAGAAAATTATACCCACTGGTAATACTCAAACCATCAATCAGTGTAACTTTTTTAAACGAAGCGGTAGCGGTATCTTTTTTGTTACGCACTTTCATCTGCAAATTATTATCAATTCCAAAACTTAAACCGCCAAACCTGCCCTCGCCAAATGCGCCAAAAACACTCCGTTCATGAATAGAATATCTTCTGAAATTTCCAAAGGTATCTACCTGTGTAGTGTACCAATGCTGCCGGTTCATATCCGGTTTATAACTGGCCGAAAGCGATGGCCTTATTTCATGGCGGATGGCCTGTACCTTACTGTTCTTTTTAAAAGTAAACATGCCAAAAATACGGGTTGAAATGCCCATGCCAAAACTCATTTCACGGGCTGTAAAAAAACCTTTTTTTATGGTAGTGTCCATTTTTTTACCGGCACTGTTCCAGCTTCGTGTAAATTTTTCCTGGTACCATTTTTCCTGGTAAGAAATATTTGGCGCAATCTGAAAATTACCAAGCTGTGGCAGCGATAATGAAATGGGTACATTATGGCTGGCGCCCCATTGATAATTTCTGACAAATTCGCCAAAGAAATTACCAAGCGTATCATAAAAAGTAGAAAGGCTACGCACATTTGTATTTAATGCCACGCCAATGTTTTCGTACCATTTGTATGAGCCAATAACTTCTTTGCGGCGAAACGGATACAGGGTGTTAACATTAAATCCTATATCAGGCAGGTTTATATTAACAGATTTGCTGTTTGTATTTTGATTATGATTGCCACTTACATTCAGGTTAAAGGGTTTGTCTTTCCATATTTTTGAATAAGTTATGGAAGAGTTTAACTGGTTTTGAAAATTACGTTGGGGGCTGTTGGGTACCGCTGAATTAAATCCGCTGCTCCCTGCATTTAAACTGGCATTAAAACTCACACCGGGCCTTGCTTTGCTGTCGGAACTGTGGCTCCAGCGTACATTAAAATTCCTGGCACCCAATTTATCAAGATCACGCAGGTGCTGAACATCTACAATTAAATTTCCCTGGTAATGATAACGCTTATAATATCTTGGGCTAACATTGGCCGTCCAGCCACCATACGAATAAATAGTGCCCCGCAAAACAACATCCCATTTATCGCTTAAAACTTTATAATAACCTAAGCCTTCCAGTGCAAGTCCCAATTGTTCATTGGCTGTAAAAGTTGGTGCAAGTATGCCCGAACGCCGACCTGTTTGTAATGGATAAATGCCAAAAGGCAGGTAAACCGGAACAGGAACATTTTCAAACTCAGGATGTACCGGGCCGGTGATGGCCATTTTTTTATTAATGAATTTTATTTTTTTGCTCACAAATGCAAAATGCGGTGTATCCAGGTTACAGGTTGTAAACCTTCCACGAAAGGCATAAAAAACATCATCATTAACTTTTTTAAACCGCTCACTATACACAAATATTTCGCCCTGTTGGGTATAGGTTCCTTTAGAAATTCCTTTACCGGTTTTAGGATTAAATCTTACAGTATCACTTTGGGTTTTCAGATCGCCCTGGTTAAAACGGGCATAACTTATCACATTACCATTGCTGTCTTTTGTAAGGTATGCACTTACCATATTTGTTTGCTGATCAAATTCTATTCTGGGAGCATACAATTCGTTATCAAGATATTTTACAAATGTTTGTTTGCCGTATAAATATATTTTTTTTGCAGGAATATCCATCACCATCGAATCATCGGCATGATAAAAAACGGGAGCGTCCAATGCGTTCTTTGAAGTTGGGAAAGAAAATGTATCTATAACAATGATGTTGGTATCAGCAATTTTTTTTATCGCTACCGGTTGATTTTGATTAAGCGCATTTGATTTTTGAGCATCGGATTTATTTACAGGAATTGTATCAGTAGTTAAATAACTGTGAAAATCAACAGCATTAAAACCACTGGCACTGTAATTCACCGTTATTGTGCATAACAGCAGCACCAATACCAATACCGATATATATTTTGCCTTACCTTTGTTCAGTTGATTCATAGTTAAGATTGACAAAAATAACCATAAACTCCCGATAGTTACCGGGAGAAATTGTGAATAATTGATTTATTACTAACCCCGGATAAAACGAGATGAATATGCTGAGGAACAAAGTGCCTTTTTTATTTCTGTTTGCTGCTTTGCATTTGTTAATATTAAAAGATTTATCTGCTCAGGGTCCAAAATTTATAAAAACAATTATTGTTGATGCCGGTCACGGCGGAAAAGATGTTGGTGCCACCGGTCAGTACGAAAATTCGCTGCGCTCTCAGGAAAAAGATGTTACCCTGGCCATTGCTTTAAAATTAGTTGATGAATTAAAAAAACAGATGCCCGATGTGAAGGTGGTACCTACCCGTACAACAGATATATATCAAACTCCAACAGAAAAAGCAAGAATTGCGAATGAATTTAAGGGCGATCTCTTTTTATGTATTCATGCCGATAGCGGCCCTTTGAAACAAGGCAAAAGACAAATTGGCGAAAGAACTGTTACCCGTTATAAAACTTCTTATAAAGGAAAAGGAAAGAAAAGAAAAAAAATAAAAACTCCTTACGAAGTTACTGAACCTGTTTACGAATATTTTAAAATACCGCTTACCAGAAAAGGTACCAGCGTATTTATATTTGCCGCACACAAAACCAGTTCTAAATTAGCTGCCATTATGGATGGTGATGAAAATTTTGAGATTGAAGCAGGTGGCCTTGATACATTAGATCAACCTCAGAATGTTAATTCAAATGAGCGGAAAATAATTGCCGCCATTTATGCTAAAAGGTACCAGGAAAGAAGCGACCGGTTGGCTACGCTTGTAAATGATGAAGTTGAACAAACCGGACGGCAGGCTTTAGGGGTAAGTCAGCGCCAGGTAGGTATTTGGGTTTTACAGGCAACCAATATGCCGGCCATTTTAATTGAAACCGGTTTTATCAATAACCCCGAAGATGAACGTTATATCAACAGCGAAAAAGGCCAGCAGGAACTTGCTGAAGCCATAACCAA
>JANOVD010000409.1:0-1511 GCA_031417255.1 Chitinophagaceae bacterium | reverse complement strand
GCCCGCGTGATCTTGGCCGAGACCCTGTTGCTCCCGCGAGAGCGCAGCCAGTCTCGCCGCCAACCATCCCAAGGGCTGAGACTGTGCCAAACACGAAAACGCTTTTCCCCTGGCCGGGGGGCAAGACCCGGCTACTGCAGCACCTGCTGCCGCGTAACTGACAAAATTCGCGAAATTAATGGTGGGAGTGATTATTGGGCCACCAATACTCCCGGGCTGTTGCACTTTAAGACGGAGATCAGTCCCATCAACCGTGCCACGTGTGCCCCCATCGGTAAAAACGATCAAACCGTTTTCCCAGCTAGCTCCTACCGCACAATTTGGGGACGTAGCATCGGGATTTGACGTTTTGCAAATCGTCACTATCCCTCCTCTCTTGATTGCCTCTGAACGGGCAATTGCGAGGGCGGATACTAAATTGTTGGTTTCAGAGGCCAAGCGATTCCGCCGGATCATGTCTTGAAAACTAGGAATAGCGAGCGACAACACGATAGCCAATACGGATATCGTGACTAGCAATTCAATCAGAGTAAAACCTCGAAATGAGGACGGAACATTTATCATGGCGCTCTTAGGTTCTCGCATATCACACTGCCACAATAAATTGTTGGGAGCCTAGATGTACAGCACTCCAAGACGAAGGGTGGAAATAAGGTTATGAACGGCTAAACTAAAGACCGTATCCCCCGTGGTACAAAGCATCCAGGCCATTAGCGTCAAGAGCTGTGGTAACTTGAGCCTATTGCCACAAGCTCAGCAGGTGCTGGAGGCGAGGCGTATACGTCCAGTGATATTTATAATGATGTCGCGTTGATTGTTCGCCACGCAAATTTTAAGGGTGCCATTGGCCAGACCATTTGGTCCTTGGCTAATCCCACGTGGGAGGTAGCTGATAAAAGCATTGTAGTTATTGGCTGTGATGGTTGCCGCCGGGGAAACACTGCCCTGGACCCGCAAGAGATTATCGTCTGTATCAACTATTCCCCGTATCCCACTGTCGACAAATATTAGCCAACCTTGCTGCCAATTGGCCGCTGTGTCACAGCTCGGAACCGCATTCATAGCACTACTGGTTTTGCATACCGTGACACGCTGCCCACGCTTAATCGCCTCGGATCTTGCTAGCTGCAATGATGAAACCAGATCATTGGTTACGGTCGACAATCTGGTAGTGTTCACAAAAAAACTATAGCTCGGAATTGCAATCGTCAATAAAACTGCAGCCAGAGTTAGTGTGGTTAGCAATTCCAATAGAGTGTATCCACGGCTCATCATTTTTTTTCTTTTCTGATCTATGTGGCCTAAGCGCGGTATTGAGTGCATATCTTTCGATATTAATCGTAAACTCAGTACTAATCGAAAAGATTATTTTGGGGTATCAGCCTTGATAACTCTTCGGTAAAGACAATTATTCCGGGCTTTCTTCATTGACTTACAACGTAGTTATTATTGGTGCAGGCGTTACGGGCTTGAGTGTTGCACTGACCTTATTGCAACGCGGTCATCAAGTG
>JANOVD010000408.1:0-5841 GCA_031417255.1 Chitinophagaceae bacterium | reverse complement strand
CCAGTACCGAGCTGAAACCTCTGTACTGGCCGGTGGCGGTATTGCGGTTTTTTATTTTACCATCACATTAGCCTTTCAGCAGTTTCAGCTTTTCAGTCAAACAACTGCATTTATAATAATGATCGTGATCACCATTTTTGCTGTTTTGCTTTCTCTCTTATACGATAAACAGGAGTTGGCCATAATAGCTTTGATCGGTGGCTTTTTGGCGCCGTTGCTGGTAAGCACCGGCACTGGTAACTATAAAGTACTGTTTACTTACCTCATTATTTTAAACAGCGGGTTATTGGCAATTGCATACAACAAAGCATGGCGCATACTTAATTTGTTGAGTTTTATTTTTACTGCCCTTATGTTCGGCAGTTGGCTGGTTCTTGTAAATTATTTTGAGCCTGATACAACTTTTATAAACGGGTTTTTATTTGCAACCGTTTTTTACCTGTTGTTTTTCATCATCAATATTGCCCATAACATAAAAGAAAAAAAGAAATTTATTGCTTCTGATTTTGGAATACTGCTGGCCAATACCAGTTTGTATTTTGCAGAAGGCATATATTGTTTGAACAATATTGAAGCCAGGGATTACAGGGGACTGTTCAGTGCATCAATAGGCGTATTTAATTTGTGTATCTCTTATTTTCTGTTTCGCAAACAAAAAGTTGATACCAATATTTTATACCTGCTCATTGGTATTACACTCACTTTTATTTCAATTACGGCGCCCATACAATTAAGCGGAAATTATATTACGCTGTTTTGGGCAAGTGAGGCCGTCTTATTATACTGGCTGTTTACCAAATCAAGGATCCGCATTATACAATACTCCTCCGGCCTGGTTTGGGTATTAATGCTGGTGAGTTTACTAATGGACTGGGTGCAACTATATGGGTCTTTTGAAGATAATGATCTTGCCATCATCGCTAATAAAGGTTTTATCACTTCGATATGTGTTGCCCTGGCAACCTACCTTTTATATTTAATAAGAAGTAAAGAAGATGAAATTATAAAGGCAATTTCTTCTGCGGCTGTTCCAGGAAAAACCACATTCAGGATCTTTGCCATTGTTATTTTATTTGCTGCCGGTGCTTTGGAAATAAATCACCAGTTTGTTGCACACTACCCGCAAACCGGTTTAAACATGCTATACCTGTTGCTGTACACAGTGGCGTTTATCAATATTATGATCAGCGTTACACAACAAATAAAACAACTGCAAACAGGTTGGCAAACCACCGCTATTCTGTTAACCGTATGTATATTATTATACCTGGCATGTACAGGAGTTACTTACGATCTGCAGGAACAAATCTTAACAGAGGGTAATAATGGTGTTCATTTTACAACCCATTGGGTTACGGCTGTTTTAATTGCCTGGGTATTGTACAGGTTTATGAAGTTGTTGCTGAAGAACAAAACTGCCGGCACCGACAGTTTTAATTTTATTACATGGATTGTATGTGTGGTTACTGTTATTTTTTTAAGTGTTGAGATACATTTAATAACCAACCAGGTTTTTTATGCTGATGATAATACACTGGAAAATATTCGGCGGATATATATAAAGACAGGCTTACCCATCCTGTGGGGACTTTGCTCTTTTGCATTTATGTGGCTGGGCATGCATTTTAAATACCGCACCTTACGCATTATATCGCTCACGCTGTTTACGGTAACGCTGCTTAAATTATTTATTTTCGACATCAGGAATATACCTGCAGGTGGTAAAATAGCTGCATTCTTTTGCCTGGGCGTATTATTGCTGGTTGTTTCATTTATGTACCAGCGGTTAAAAAAAATTATTATTGATGAAGAAAAAATGGATTAATCTTTTACTGTTTAGTTTGATAGCCGTTTGTTGCACTGCACAAACAGGCGGGTTTAAATTTTACGGTAAATTAGATACGGTAAAAACTGCCGGGTTTTATAATGTTGAATTGACGCCTGAAATAACCGCCCGTTTAAAAACCGATTACAGCGATCTGCGGATTGTTAATGACGCCGGGAAATGGATACCGCATGTATTACATGCGCCTGCATATGATAGAACTGCTCATGATATAGCCCGGGATCTGAAATTTTCAATTACAGAAAATTCAGGGGCAAATACAGCTATATTAATTGAAAGCAGTAAAAATATATCCTCCAATATTGGATTGATAATTACCAATACGGCTGCCGAAAGGTTTTGTACTTTAAGCGGGAGTAATGATAAGAGCAATTGGTTTATAATAAACGATAGTATCACCCTAAATCCAATCCCTTCTGAAACAGGTTCAGAAAATATATTCAGGATTGATTTTCCGCCAAACAACTATACATTTTACAAAGTTGTAATTCACAATAATAACAAGGACCCATTTAATATTAAAGGCGTTGTGGAATATGCAACTGCACCGGAAATTAAAGACCCGCTGAATAAATTAAACGAAAATCCTGCTGCAACCATACAGCAAAAAGACAGTGGCAAAATATCTTACATAAAAATAAGCCAGCAACTGCCCTGGCATTTTGATAATATCAGTTTACAATTAAGCGCTGTTAAATATTACAACCGCAAGGTCGATTTGTATATTCCTTACTCCGGTAACCATTCTTTTTCAAATCCGGGAGAAAAGATACAGTCTTTTACAATTTCGAACAACAGCACCCTTCAATTTACGGTTCCGTTAACCAAAGCTTCGGTCTTATACCTGTTGATCAGCAATGAAGATAATTTGCCGCTTACAGTAAATGCGGTTAAAACTGCCTGCAGCAATCATTATATCACTACTTACCTTGAGACCGACGGTAATTATACAATGATAATGGATAATGAAACTGCCATAATGCCCAATTATGATCTTGCACAACTCATTACCAATATACCTGACAGTATTTCTTCTTTACGTGTTGGTAAAATAACGGCTGTAAAAGAAAATGATGTTCCGGTAGTTGCAGAAAAAAATAATAAATGGATACTTTGGTTGGCAATTGCTGCGGCATTATTAATTTTACTTTTCTTTAGTTATAAGATGCTTACAGAAGTTGATAAAAGAAAAACTGCATGATCATTTATAATGTTACCATAAAAGTACACGAGTCAATAAAAAAGGATTGGCTGCTGTGGTTAAAGGATGTACATATACCCGATGTAATACAAACAGGTTGTTTTACCCATGCTGTTATTTTACGTTTGATTGAGGTTGATGATACCGAAGGGCCAACATATGCAGTACAGTATTATGCCGAAAGTAAGAGTTTATACAATAACTATATAGAAAACCATGCGGCTGCCATGCGCCAAAAGAGTTTTGATAAATGGGGCTCTACATTCATCGCTTTCCGCTCAGTTCTGCAGGTTGTTAACTAATTGTGCAAAACAATTGTTTTTCTGTTTCTGCCGTTTTTTATCCCGGTATAAACCGCTTTGGCAAAGGATTTCACAACAGCTTTTTTACAATGTAGGCCTGTAAAGGATTTCAGCTTCCGGAGCTGCATAAAACGCATTGCATAAAACCGGCATACCCGGCGAAATCCCTTGTTGCTTGTGGTTTACAGCCCTTCGATACAACAAAATTTTTTTTAAAAAAAATTTTGTTGCAATTAAAAACCGTCTATATTTGTTGCAGTTAAAAAATTCAAAAAAAATATCATGAACAAAGCTGAATTAATTTCAAAACTTGCTGACGATGCAAGTATTACAAAAACACAGGCAAATGCTGCTTTAGATTCTTTTGTAGCTGCAGTTACTAAAACTTTAAAAGGTGGCGGTAAAGTTACATTGGTAGGATTTGGTACTTTTTCTGTTTCGAAAAGAGCTGCCCGTAATGGCCGCAATCCTCAAACAGGAGCTGTTATCAAAATTAAAGCAAAAAAAGTTGCTAAGTTTAAAGCCGGTAAAGAATTATCAGCTAAAATGTAATCTTGTAGCAAACACAAAAAAAAGCAAGGTGCTGATGTGCCTTGCTTTTTTTGTAATAGCATCTTTATTTCATAAGCCGCCCTTTGGGCTGCGTTGAAATATTAGATGATATTATGCCGACAGAAAAGAAGCTGAATTATTTAAGCATTTAGCGGGCATAACAATTAAATTTAATCATTAATAAAAAAAATAATTATGGGACGTGGTGATATTAAATCAAAAAAAGGAAAAATCTTTGCCGGTTCGTTTGGTAAAAAAAGGCCTGCCAGGGTTGCTAAAAAAAATGTAGCCGTTGTTGAAGTTGTTAAGAAAAAAGCTGCTGCTAAAAAGAAAGCTTAGTCAGTAATTAGGAATTTGGAGTTAGGAATTAGGAGAAACTTTCGAATTTAAAGCCCAATTCCTAATCCCCAATCCCTAATTACTTTTAAGGAGCCAGCCTTTCAATCTTCCAGCTGCCATTTTCTGTTTTTGAATATTGAATACGGTCGTGCAGGCGATTTGGACGGCCCTGCCAGAATTCTATAACCGCAGGTATAACTATATAACCTCCCCAATGAGGCGGCCTGGCAATCTCCCCTCCGGTAAACTGCAGGGCATAGTTTGCAATATTTGTTTCAATAATTTCTCTTGATTCAATAACGCTGCTTTGTGGCGATGCCCAGGCACCAATCCTGCTTCCTTCGGGCCTTGTATTGAAGTATTCATCACTTTCTTCCGCACTTATTTTCTGCACCTCACCCGTTATCCTGATCTGCCGCTCCAGTTCTTTCCAGAAAAAAACCAGGCAGGCCCTGGGATTTTCTAAAAGTTCTTTACCCTTTTGGCTGTTGTAGTTGGTAAAAAAAACAAAGCCTGCTTCAGATACCGATTTCAGCAACACGATCCTTGCCGATGGCATGCCGGTTACCGATGCGGTTGCCAAAGTCATCGCATTAATTTCATCCAGCTCACTTTTTACTGCATCATCCCACCAGCTATCAAATTGTACAAAAGGATCAGCAGCAACACCTGTTTCCAATAAGCTTTGCATTTGATAGTCTTTTCTTATACCGGCAATATTTTTGCTCATGCTTTTTCATTTTCAACAGTAAAATTCAGTTAATTAATTCAAACAAAAAAGCACCCCGTTACAACGGAATGCTCTTTCATTCACTTAAAACAAAAATTATTTAAACATACTTGCCGCAGTTAACCCCATGGCTGCATACAAAACAGCACCTAAAATTGCAATGAGGATAAAATACAGTACAATCATAATAACATACACAACAAGCATGTACACTATCTTTTTATCATCCGGAGTCTTTTTCAGCGGGCCTATACCCAAATACATTAAATAAATTCCATAAACCCAGGCAGCAATGCTAACAAGCCATCCCACTACCGGAATAAATGACAGCAGAGCACCAACATAACTTGCAGTGCCCGAATAGGCTACCAGTTGTGCTGATTTGCCCATATTTTTTTCGGAACCAAAACTGGGAGCCAGCAGGTCCACAAAAATTACTGTAAGATAATAGGAAACTACATAAGAAATAAATGCAATAACAGCACCAACGATGAAAAATTTAAGACCCCAGCCGCCTAATGCACCTGTAAATAATAACCCTTTTAACAGGGTGCCTACTGAACCTATAAGGGCCAATGGCAAAACATAGCCCATTAATAAAGATGCAGGTGTGGCTGTTTCGCCGTTAATTACTTCCCATTCGGTTTTGGGTGTAATCAAAATATTTTTAACTCTTTCAATAATATTCATAAGCTGATAAGTTTTAGAGCAGTAAAATAAAAAAAGGAATGCAGCAATGCAAGCGTTTGGCAATAAATTTTAAAACTTAAAATCTTTACAAATTAAATTCTCTTAAATATTTCTGCGATTCAAGCGTGGCGATCCTGTTTGTAAGGCCTTCCTTTTCTATAAGCATATTTTCCAGCCTGCT
>JANOVD010000407.1:0-3527 GCA_031417255.1 Chitinophagaceae bacterium | reverse complement strand
CCGCACGATCCGTCGTCGGTGGCGATGCGCACATCGACTCCCAGTCGCTGAAAGTCCTCAACCCCCGCCAGATAAAAATTCTGCAACCAATAATTCGTCTTTATCTTCGCTGGCCTGTGCAAAAATTTGTCCACGTGGATCAACAAAATAACTGCTGCCATAAAACTTCCCCAGGTTCCATGGTTTTTCTTCACCAACACGATTGATGCATCCCATAAAATATCCATTGGCTGCCGCATGAGCAGGTTGTTCCAGTTTCCACAAATATTGTGACAGGCCTGCAACTGTTGCTGATGGATTGTAAACAATTTCGGCACCATTCAACCCAAGGCATCTTGCACCATCCGGAAAATGACGATCATAACAAATGTACACGCCTACTTTTGCATACTTGGTCTGGAACACAGGATAGCCAAGGTTTCCGGGTTTAAAGAAAAATTTTTCCCAAAAGCCGCTGGTATGCGGAATATGATTTTTTCTGTACTTACCAAGATAAGTTCCATCAGCATCAATCACCGCAGCGGTATTATATAAAACACCGGCCTGTTCTTTTTCATAAATAGGAACAATGATAACCATTTTATATTTTCTGGCATAGGTAGCCATCAGATCGGTTGTAGGGCCGGGAACTGATTCTGCACTTTCGTACCATGCTTTATCCTGCCCTGGGCAGAAATAAGGCGTATTGAAAATTTCCTGCAGGCAAAGGATCTGCACACCCTGTCTTCCGGCTTCTTCAATGAACGGAATATGTTTTTGCACCATTGCATTTACAATTTCCGAAATGGTTCCTTCGCCTTCTGTTTTTGGAAGACTCATTTGGATGAGGCCTGATTTAATGATTCGTGGCATAGTAAAACAATTGAAAATTTAAACTTGAGATTGAATATATGAGATAACGTATTGTAAATATTCTTTGGCTGGAAAGATGTAAGCTTCTATTTCAGAAAAATCTTTAATCATAAAGTCGCTGTAATCATCATCATTACGTTCCTGCATTAATTTAGATAAGAAAGCAGCTTTATCATGCTGAAAATTATTTTCAGACACGAAATGTTTATGTAGAAGTACTATAACCCCGCTATGTGTTTTTGATGTTAAATCTTTAGTAAGCAATAAAGCCCTGGTGGCATGAAAACAGCCATAGTAAGCCCTGCTGATTGCAGAAGTGTAAAATTTATTTTCTATAAGCACATCTACCTCATCCATTAAAGCACGTGCTTTATCAAGAATTAAATTAACGGCTTCTTGTTTTTGAGTCATAATGCCAATGTATTGTACTTTGATAAATCTAATTTAAGAGAGTAGTATCCGGGATTATTATTCCATTCTTCTTCCTGTATCAATTTAATATCTATGTATGCAGATAGTTTAAGGCTTAACGGGAAAAGCCCTTCCTGTATTTTCCATTTTGTTTCTTTTGAATATTTTTTTTGTGTAAGAATTAAAATATCCCAATCACTCTCTTCATGAACATTTCCGTTTACCCTGCTGCCAAATAAATAAATTTTTGCATCGGGTATTTCGTGCTGAATAGCAGTTTTAATTTCTTTCAGTATTTCATTGTTGCTGCTCATATTAGACTTGTAACTTTCTTTCGTTTTATAAATTTACCAAATCCCTTCTCTACCAAACAATTATTATTTTCAATTACAACCTGCCCTCTTAATAAAACAGTTTTTGTTTTACCGGTTAGCTTCCAGCCTTCGTAGGCAGAATAATCTGTTTTCATGTGATGAGTTGCTGCACTGATGGTATGTTCTTCATTAGGATCAAACAAAATAATATCTGCATCTGAACCTGGTGCTATGCAACCCTTCTGCGGAAACATGCCGAATATTTTTGCCGGATTGGTTGATAATAATTCTACAAATTTGTTAGCTGTTATTTTCCCTTTTCGTACACCTTCACTATATAATAATTCAACACGATGCTCAATGGCCGGATGACCGTTTGGTATTTTAGAAAAATCATCTTTACCTAATAATTTTTTCTCCCAGGTAAATGGGCAATGATCTGTTGCAACCACCTGCACCAATCCCTGGTTAATGCCCGCCCACAAAGCTTCCTGATCTTTCTTTTCCCTTAGCGGCGGACTCATTACCCATTTGGCACCTTCAAAATTCTGTTCGTATAAAGAAGCATCCAGTAACAAATATTGAATACAGGTTTCGGCAAATACTTTTTGATTGTGACTGTTGTTGGTACGCACTGCATTCAATGCGCCTTCGCAGGTCATGTGAACAATATAACCGGGACAACCAGTGTAGCCTGCAATAGATGCAAAACGTTCTGATGCTTCGGCCTCTGTAATTTCCGGCTGAGATAGATAATGATAGATCGGCGCAAGATTTCCTTCGGCACGGTTCTTTGCAATTAAAAAATCAATCATGTCGCCATTGGTTGCATGTACCGTAACCATGCCACCACGTTTCTTTACTTCATTCATCAAGCCAACCATCTGCTTATCATCAATCATCAACGCACCTTTGTAGGCCATAAATATTTTAAAAGACGTGATGCCTTCTTTCTCTATCAGATCAACAATTTCCTTACAGGTATTTTCATTAAAGTCTGTCACTGCCATGTGAAAGCTGTAATCGCCAACGGCATTTCCATTTGCACGGCCGCTCCATTCATTAAATGCATCGTATAACGAGTTCCCTTGCTTTTGTAAAATGAAATCTATTACTGTTGTGGTACCACCATGCAAAGCTGCACGGGTACCGGTTTCATAATTATCGCTGCTGAATGTACCCATGAAAGGCATTTCCAAATGCACATGTGGATCAATACAGCCGGGAAATGCCAGTAAACCTGTTGCATCAATTATTTTATCGGCTTGTATGTCAAGATTCTTTCCAATAGCTGCAATACTTTCGCCCTGGACAAAAATATCGCCGGTAAAATTTTCGGCAACACCGAGTATATTTGCGTTTTTAATTAATATCGACATACTATTTGTTTTTAAATCTGATACGTTCTCTTTTTTCCCATTTTAACTTTTGCAGCTTTTCTTCCTCCTTCTCGTCAAGCATATTTTCCAACGCATCGTAAATGCTTTTTAACTGAATATCATGTTCATCAATTCTGCCCCTAAGTTCTTTTAATAAATTTATCGCTGATAAACCGGAATGTGTAAGTTTTTTTAAAGCAATAAATGCCCTTACAATTGCAACATTCATGGCTCTTGCTTTAGGGCTTTTTAATACACTGGCTGCCATTGTAACCCCGTGTTCTGTAAAAACATAGGGTAATTTCCTTCTGCCGCCCCAACCTGAATCAGCAGATAAACTTGATATCACATTTTGTGATTTCAAGTTTGATTTTGAACTCATCACAATTTGTGACGAGTTATTATTTTTCATTTCTGATCCAAAATCAGATGATATCACAGTTTGTAATATCATCTCTTTCCACTCTTTTGCTGTAAGCCTGAACATAAAGTCTTTTGGAAAACTTTCAATATTTCTCTTTACTGCCTGGTTAAATACCCTTGTCTCAACTTCATAAAGGTGAGCAATATC
>JANOVD010000406.1:0-3577 GCA_031417255.1 Chitinophagaceae bacterium | reverse complement strand
TGCCATTTGAATTGATATTGATACTTCCTTTTTGTGTATGTTTTCTTATCTCAATGATAGAATCCCGGATGGTTTCCCACATCAGCAGCGGCTCTCCTTCGCAACCCTGCCCAAAACTAATTAACGGATAAGGAGCAGTTTGCAGGTGAGGCACGGTAAACTCAACGATCTCTTCTGCAGTGGGTTTAAATGTCAGCCTGTCCTGTGTACTGATGATCGTTTCTTCTTCGGGTTGAAAAGAAATACAGCCAATACAATTTGCATTACATGCCGGCGAAACAGGCACGGGGCACTCCCACCGGCCGATGGCTAAATTTCTTGCTGCGGGGCAGGTATAGGTCATGCAGCAGTTTTCCATTAAATGTTTTACCAACCGGTTGTGTGGGTAAGCATCTAATAATTTTTTTGTTCCGGCTTCAATCAGTTCATCAACATAACCTTCAGCTTCCTGCCTGATGTCCTGCTCAATACGTACTGCAGGCACATAAATTTTTTCATCTTGCCATGCGGCTGCGGTGTAACAAAATAAAGGAAGTGTTGGAGCTTCTTTTTCTGTTTCGTAAGCGGCCATATACAAACCTGTATGTGCAGGCGGAATAAAAGCAGCAACGGCCCAGCCTTTTTCGCAAAGCCGCATTGCACCTGTTTTTACATCAATGCCAATTCCTTTGCGGCCGGGCAGTTCATACAAATTTCCGCCGGTTGGTAATTCAATCCATTCATCAACCGGTATGGGCAGTGCATCCCAGCCGCTGCGGCCGGTTGCAAAGAGCGAAGTATCTTCAAAAATATTTCCTTCTCCGTCTGAATATAATATGTATGGGCTTTTGGTTAACATGATATTTTTCTAATAGTATCTTCTTCTTTTAACCGCCGTCAGGGTTTGTCCCGATAACTATCGGGACTGACGGGGTTTTATAACCCCGACGGCGGCTATCAGCCCCGTCGGCGGTTAAATTTAACTCCCTTTATTTTTATTCTTCTGTATTTACAAAGTATTTGTTTCAAAACAAACCGCCGTCAGTCCCGATAGCTATCGGGATTCAACCGCTGACGGGGTAAACCAGGTCATTTTTATGAACCTGTTCTGTACAAAAACCATTAAAGTTTATTTCATCACCTGATTCAGTATTTTCAACAATTTCGGCCTGTATTATTTTGTTCGATATAAAATCAATAGTGAGTAAATTATCTTTTAAAATTACATTACCCATTTGTGGCCAGGGATACAGGATGGATTTAAAAAGCCTGGTGAGCTCCACTCCTTTTTCAGAAAAAGAAACAGTTGTTTTTTTTCCCTGAACCGTAATTACAAATAAAAAAACAACAGCAAAGATCAACAAGGCAACAACTCCCACATGCTTTAACCAAAAGTTGCCGTAGAGTAAAGCCATGATTAAACTGAAAGTTTCAAGGCTCTTCTTTCTGTTTCTCAGTAAAAAATAAACAATACTTATTACTGCATAAAATCCCAGCAAAATATAAATACTCAGCTTAACATTACTGTCTTTTACACTTAATGCAAAAACCCCTGCAGCAACAATATGCAGAAAAAACAAAAACCATACAAACGTGCTGTATGCTTTTTCATTATTATCTTTTAAAGTAAACCGGTATTCCATCAGGCGGGGTTTGCGGCTACCAGCAGGTTACACAGTTTAAACAAACACCTGGCGCCAACGTTTTCATCCCACTCATCGTGGCTTACGCCAACTTCATTAAGATCAAAAGCAATAAATTTCCTGCCGCTTTGTATCAGTTTTTTGAAAATATAAAAAACCTGTTCGGTTTCAAAACCGCCCTGTACCGGTGTACCCGTATGCGGACAAAGTTTTGGATCCAACCCGTCAATATCAAAACTGATATAAACTTTTTCGGGTAAATGGCTAATCATCTCATCAACAATATTTTTCCAGGTTTCGCCTTCGTACTGACGTTCTTTTATATCCTTATCAAAATAAGTAACAATACGGTTTTTGTTTGCATTGATATAATCTACTTCTTCTTCGCAATAATCCCTTATACCAACCTGAACCAGCTTTTTCAATTGCGGAATTTCTTCCAAAGCATTGTACATAATGGATGCATGAGAATAAGTAAATCCCTCATAACATTTTCTTAAATCGCAATGTGCATCAATTTGCAAAATACCAAAATCGCCATGTTTTTGGGCAATGGCTTTAAAAAAACCAAGCGGTGTGCTGTGGTCTCCGCCCAATAAACCAACCAGTTTGCCTGCATCCAGCAGTTCTTTGGTGCGTTCAAATACCCAGTTATTTAAAAAATCGCTTCCGGCATTAATTTCTTTCAGCGATTTACACATGAATTTATTATCGGCTACAATTTCTTCATGCGCTATATAATTAATGAGCAGTTCGGCTTCCTTACGCAGGTAATCACTTTTCATCAGCACTTTTTTATCGCAGGGCATCATATAAAAACCCTGTTTCCATCCGTCAAGTACATCCGCATCATACAGGTCAACCTGCAAACTCGAATTAAAGATATGATCAGGCGCCCTTGCTGTGCCTGCATTGTAACTTACTGTAACTTCCCAGGGAATGGGAATAATGATTAGCCTGGCATCTTCTTCTGTAAAAGGTAAACCAAAAATATTGTTGGAGGGGTTACCAACCGAGTTGGGATCAAAATTTGAAAGGTCAGCCATCACTTTTGTTTAATTAATCAGATACGGCATTATATGCCATGGTAAAAACGCTGCAAAGATAAGCGACTGCTTAACAATGGCGTATAAGAAAGGAAGAAATTTAACAAAATGGGGTTAACCCCGATAAACTGATATGATATTTATCAGTTTAAAGCATGATTAACAAAATAAACAAAATGAAAAGAAAAAACCTCAATTGAATTACCTTTGCACCGAAATTATTAGCATGAAAAGAACACATATCATATTCCTGGTCGCCATTGCTGCCTTGATTGTTGCGCTGATTGTATTTTCAGCTGGCGATTTTTCAACCTACGAAACAATTAATTCTGCAAAAAAGAAACAGGGAACTTATGTACACCTGATTGCCAAACTTGATAAATCGGAGCCAATTGAATACGATGCAATTAACAACCCCAATTACCTCAGTTTTTATGCAGTTGACAGTCTGGGTGGAAAAACAAAAGTGGTTTTTAAGAACAGCAAACCTACCGACCTGGAAAAAAGTGAACGTATTGTAATGAAAGGAACAATGAAGGCCGATCATTTTGAATGCAATGATATTTTACTCAAATGCCCCAGCAAGTATAAGGATGATAAAAAGGAATTGGAAAAAACAATTACCAATCAACAGCAATCCTCTAAATAATAATTACAGCCAATGGAATATGTAGGCGAACATTTACTACCGGGGAAAATTGGACATTTTTTTGTTTTACTTGCTTTCGTAGCTTCTATAATTTCAACAATTGCTTATTTTACTGCAGGCAGAAAAACTAATCTTGCTGAAAAAAAATCATGGCTTCGTTTTGCCAGGCTTGCTTTTATTACGCAACTTATTGCTGCAGTAATTATTTTCATTACCCTTTTTTACATCTGCGCCAATCATTATTTTGAATACATGTATGC
>JANOVD010000405.1:0-2829 GCA_031417255.1 Chitinophagaceae bacterium | reverse complement strand
GACAACACCTGGCTGACCATTCGCTTCCTGGAACGGATCGGGCTGGCCACCGACGTGGTGCCGCCCAGCGCGCATCTCAGGGCGCAGGCCGCCAAAGCGAGGCTGGTCACGCGCGGATCGGACGGCGTTCCGGTCGATTAGCGGCCCGGCCGCGAGGCCGAGGGGGCTCAAACAAAAAATATCGAAAACAACCCCATGTACAGTAGCCAAGGGGTTGGCGGCAGGGATGTTTTACCCGCGACAACATTTGACACGTCGGGCAAATCACCGGCACTATTTCAGGATCGCGCAACTTTTGAACCGCCCATGGCACTGTCAAATGGGTTGCGGCGCGATTGCAGGCCAAGACAAATCGAACGTGTGACCTTTGCCTCGATGGGCCTTGCTCACGCTGGCCAAGGGCCTGGCAATTATCAGTGCCTGCCCGATCCGCTAAACGTTAGAGTTGCCGGGTTGGCGCGACGCATCCGCTTGCTGGAGAATCGCAATGACGTCCTACAGACTTGTCGCGGCAGCGGTTGCAGCCTTTGCGATCGGTTGCGGCGATGTCGCCGCTGCGCCGGCGCGACTTCTGAACAAGACCGTACTGCTGAACTGGACCACAACCAACGTCCAGCGTGGCCCCGATGGACAGACGGTCTCGCGCCCGATCAGCTTCACGCGGACAATTTACGTGAGCAGTAACGGCCGAATGTTCGACCGCTCGACACGCTCGGCTGGTCGTCACAGCGGGACGAGCGAGCTCGGGCCTGGCGGCAAACAACTCAAGACCGGCGAGGCCGCCGGGCTCCGCTTCTCGGGCGAGAGGATGGTAGGCAACGTCGCGTTTGCGACAGGCGCCGCGCAATTTGTGGTCAGCTTCAGCGGGGGGTTCTCGAGCTGTTCGGTCGACGTGCTTCTTGGGCGCCAGGGTGGCCAGATGCGGCGGCGCGGCGTCGACCGCAAGATGTACGACATCCTGTCCGCGACCGTTAGTGGCCAAAGCTGCTCGGTCCGCGAAGGCAATCTGCTTGCGGGATCGTGACGCGATCGTCCCCAGCTTCGCGGTCTTCCGCGATAAGCAGGTATTCTCTACGCCGCCCCCGTCAGCGCGGAAACTCCACCATCGCCTCCCCGGTCGCGACCTTCTCGCCGCTCTGGTTCTTCACCATGGCGTCGATCAGGACCCAGCGCGAATTCGCGGTGACCTGCTTCGACTTCACGATGCCGGTCGGCTGGATGGTGTCGCCGGGCTTGACCGGCTTGACCCAGCGGGTTTTGAGGCGGCGATGGATGGCGCCGGCGGGATAGGCCCAGTCGGCGATCATGCGCGAGATCAGCCCGAAATTGTGAACGCGAACCGAAGCAGGCAGGCCTGTTGCTGCGGGTCGATCTCAGCCGCGAAACCAATCTTGACATTTCGCCGCTTGTAGCGCATAAGCTACAGATGCCCACCGTTATACGAACGGACGAATTCTCCAGATGGCTAAGAAACTTGCGAGACATTCGCGCTCGTACGAAGGTTATTTCTCGCATCGATAGACTGACACTTGGCAATCCGGGCGACGTAAAGCCCGTGGGCGATGGCGTGAGTGAACTTAGAATCGATTACGGGCCCGGCTACCGCATTTACTATGTCAAGCGGGGAGATGAATACGTCGTCCTTCTTTGCGGCGGCGATAAGGATTCTCAAGATGCTGACATCAGGTCAGCCAAGAAGTTAGCTCGCGAGCTGGAGGACTGAAGATGGCAAAAGCACTACCATTCGATGCTGCTGAATATCTCGACAGTCCCGAGATGATCGCTTCATACCTCACTGAGGCCCTCGAATCAGAAGATGCGGCCCTCGTTGCAATGGCGATTGGCGCCGTAGCGCGCGCCAAAGGAATGTCTTCCGTTGCAGAGAAAGCCGGACTATCCCGCGAAAATCTTTACAGGGCCTTGGGCGGCGATGCTAAACCGGAATTTGGCACTATCATGAAGGTGCTTCATGCCCTTGGAATAAGCTTGGTGGCCCAACCAAACGACCAAGCAGCCTGATAAAAAGCCAGCTTTACGTAATGCGGTTTCGCTCCGCGCGAAGCGCGCTGTGTGGATTTGCTGCCACACGCCGCCCGCATCAGCTCGGAAACTCCACCATCGCTTCCCCGGTCGCGACCTTCTCGCCCAACTGGTTGCGCACCATGACGTCGATCAGGACCCAGCGCGAATTGGCGGTGACCTGTTTCGACTTCACGATGCCGGTCGGCTGGATGGTGTCGCCGGGTTTGACCGGCTTGACCCAGCGGGTTTCGAGGCGGCGGTGAATAGCGCCGGCGGGGTAGGCCCAGTCGGTGATCATGCGCGAGATCAGACCGAAATTGTTCATGCCGTGCATGATGATGCCGCCGAAATTGGTCTTGCCGAAACTGCCCTTCATGTATTCGTCGTCGAGATGCAGCGGGTTATAGTCGAGCGAGCCGTCGCAGAACAGGCGAATGGATTCGCGGCTGACTTCGAATTTCGGCCCGTCGATGCTGTCGCCTGCGCCGAGGCTTTCGAACGTGGTGGTCATGATTTCCCTCGTCATTCCGGCCGGATGGTCCAGCCGCGGCCGGAGCAGATCACGTCGCCGTGCTGGTTGAAGAAGACATTGTCGTGCACCACGAACAGCCGTTCGCGCTTGATGAACTTGTCGAGTGCGCGGGCCTGCAGCGTAATGACGTCGCCGGGACGCGCCGGAATGTTGTAGCTCCAGGATTGCCCGGCATTGACCGTGCCTGGCGAGCGCATCCAGTCGTCGGCCGGGGTGCAGGAAAACATCAGGAGGATGTGGATCGACGGCGGTGCGATCAGCCCGCCATAGCGCGT
>JANOVD010000404.1:0-2889 GCA_031417255.1 Chitinophagaceae bacterium | reverse complement strand
GCATGTATCATTTTAACAACTTTGTCCTTATCATCGGTTTTTCGCCACTCAATAACCATGGCTTTTAAGCGCCGTTCCATATCTTTCAGGTAAATGATCTTATCGGCTGCAATCCTGTTCTGCAATTGCAGCTTTTCCACTTCCTGCTGATGTTGTTCTTTATCCAAAACCCGCTGCATCTCTTTTTTTAAAGCTTCATTTTCTTTCAGCAATTTTTTTAATTCCGTTTTTTCCTTATCAATATCCTGCAGGTCCTGTTCGGTACGGTTTAAAAGTTTGTCCAATGTAAAATGATCATCATCTACCAGTTTCCGGGCTTTTTCAATCAGTCTTTTTTCAAGGCCAATTCTTTCTGCAATTGAAAATGTATACGAGCTGCCTGGTTTACCAACAACCAGTTTATACATAGGCAGCAGGTTCTTCTCATCAAACTGCATGGCCCCGTTTATAATGCCGGTTACTTTATTGGCCATTACTTTTAAATTGAGGTAATGCGTGGTAACAATACCAAAGCTGTGTTTAATGGCAAGTTCTTCCATGATCACTTCAGCAAAGGCGCCGCCAAGGTTTGGGTCGCTCCCGCTGCCCAGTTCATCAATAAAAAACAAGGTTTTACCATTTGCATTTTCCATAAAATGCTTCATGTTTTTTAAGTGAGAGGAATAAGTACTCAACTCAAATTCCAGGCTTTGTGTGTCACCAATATGTATCATGATCTGTTTAAAATTCCCATTTCACTATCCGGATGAACGGGAACGAGCAAACCGCTTTGCAGCATCAGTTGTAACAGACCAACAGTTTTTAACGTAACTGTTTTACCGCCGGCATTGGGCCCGCTGATAACCAGGATCCGTTGTTTTTCATTTAACGTTAAGTCAACCGGTATGGTAGGTTTTATATTGGTTTTATTGTAGAGATATAATAAAGGATGATAAGCCTGTTTAAGCTGCACATGTGCTTTATCAATCACAACCGGGTAATTGCCATTATATTCTGCAGCAAATTTTGCCTTTGCTCTTATGAAATCAAATTCGCCGGCTATATCAAGATAATTTTTCAGCAGGCTGGCATACATACTCAGGTCCTGTGTAAGTTTTCTCAGTATTTTATAAACTTCTTTCCTTTCTTCATTTTCAAGAGAGAAAACTGCGTTGTTGAGTTCTGTTGTTTCTTCGGGCTCTATAAAAGTGGTTCTGCGGCTATCACTTTCGCCATGCAAAATGCCTTTTATCATTCGTTTTTGTTCTGCAAAAACTGCCAGCACCCTCCTGCCGTTTAAAAAACTTTCTTCAATATCGGCCAGGTAACCCTGTTTATTTAATTTACTTACGATTTTGTCAAAAACCTTTCGCAGTTCATTACGTTTGCGGTACAAACTCATCCTGATATTTCCCAACTCTTCACTGGCGCTGTCTTTTACCTGGCCGGTTTCGTCTAATATTTCATCAATCATTTCAACAATTACTTTTTCGTAGTAAGAATCATTGATGACTTTGGTTAAAGCAGGATAAGCTATTCGCCTTTCATTATCAAACCAACGGAAAATATTACCGGTATTATCTGCCAGTCTTCTTATCAGCATAAACTGTTCACCACTTAAAACTGCGCCGGGTATGCCAATAAGTTTTAATTCCTTACTTACATTATGGGTAAACTCATTTGGAAAATGCTGATTGTTTTGCAACAGAAACTTAAATTCATTGCTTTGCTGCAGTTCAGTTATTATAAATTCTTTTTTGGTGTGCAGCCGTAGCTGCTCGGCTTTGCTTTTTGCATATTCGGTACGGCAATGCAGGGCCAGCAAGGTTTTTACCTTTTCGTATTCTAACTGTACCAATGCCGATTCCGGAAAAAATTTCAATATGAAATGGTTTTAAACAGCAAATTTCGGTTATTTAGTTTAAAGCATTTTGTTTGTTAAACTTTTGTTGCAATAAATTGTTATACAATCTATGCCGGTTACCTTTGCGTAAGTAAATGAAAAAAGGCAAACCATGTTAAAAGTTTTATTCATTTCAATTGTTAGTCTCATGGGATTAAGTTCCTGTGCACAAAAAGACAATGCAGTAACCAATAAAAATAATAAAATGAATGCTTCGACTTCGCTCAGCGAAAATAATGGTTCGACTTCTGCCAGTTCGACTCCGCTCACTGCCACAGATACAGCAACATTTGGCACCGGTTGTTTCTGGTGTACTGAAGCCATTTTTCAACAACTGGAAGGAGTTGAGAAAGTTACCAGTGGTTATAGCGGAGGTACGGTACCCAACCCAACCTACGAGCAGGTTTGCAGCAAAACTACCGGCCATGCAGAATGTTTGAATATTATGTATGATCCCAATAAAATAAGTTTTGATGAACTATTGGAGGTTTTTTGGCAAACGCATGACCCGACAACTTTAAACCGCCAGGGTGCCGATGTGGGTACACAATACCGCAGTGTTGTTTTTTATCACAATGAAGAACAAAAAGCAAAAACAGCCAAATACAAAGCAGCATTAGATAAAAGTGGTGCATTCAATAACCCCATTGTTACTACTTTAGAACCGTTCACTATATTTTACCCTGCCGAAGAAGAACATCAGAATTATTACAGGAATAATGGTGAGCAGGGTTATTGCCAGTTTGTAATAAGGCCTAAGGTTGAAAAATTTGAAAAAGTTTTTAAAAGCAAACTGAAAAAAAATTAATACGGGTTTACTGCTGCAATTTATTCATTAATGTATCCATTACCGGCCTTGGTTCTTTTCTATGGCAGGTAAAACAGGTTACCGGCCTTAATAATATTGTGTCGGCTTTCTCTTCTTCATTAAAATGAAAATATTTTTTGTTGATATCAATGGTCATGCGTAACATAAGGCGGGCAATTTCTTTTTCGGGTTTATCGTC
>JANOVD010000403.1:0-6267 GCA_031417255.1 Chitinophagaceae bacterium | reverse complement strand
TGCTGAGCCAATCGCGCAAACGCTCCGGGGCAGGGTTATATTCATCAGTTATCATGGAATATACTTTCCAACAATCTTCTTTTTCTTTTTCTGGTGGAGCATTAAGAATTACACGGATAGCGAATAGGTCATAAACTTCTTCAAAAGCAACTGCTTTCTTTTTAATTTTATTCCAAATAGAGTGAATGCTTTTTGGGCGGCCATAAATTTCAAAATCAAAATTACCTGCCACCATTTTTTCTTTGAGGGGGCGAATAAATTCGTTGATATAACGGGTTCTTTCTCTTTTGGTTTCCGATAATTTTCGGGCAATATCGCGATAAGCATCGGGTTCCATATATTTCATGGAAAGATCTTCTAGCTCGGTCTTAATACTGTACAATCCCATGCGGTGTGCAAGCGGTGCATACACAAAAATAGTTTCGCTCGAAATTTTAAGTTGCTTATCCCGTTTCATACTCTCCAGGGTACGCATGTTATGCAGCCGGTCGGCAAGTTTTATTAAAATAACCCGGGGGTCATCAGTAAGGGTTAATAAGATCTTTTTAAAATTTTCGGCCTGCTGGGTACTGTTGGTATCCATTACCGTACTTATTTTGGTAAGGCCATCCACAATTTTGGATACTTCTACGCCAAATTCACGCTGAATATCTTCTAAAGAAATATCGGTGTCTTCAACCGTATCATGCAATAAAGCACAAATGGTACTGCGAATGCCCAATCCGATTTCTTCAACACAAATTTTGGCCACAGCTATGGGATGAAGAATATACGGTTCACCACTTTTTCGCCGCATGGTTTCATGTGCTTTTGCAGCTATTTCAAAAGCGGTACGCAGCAATAACTTATCACCGGGTTTCAATTTCAACTTTAAAACACGCAAAAGCCCACGGTAATGCCGCAGTATCTCTTTTTTTTCTTCTTCTTCGTTGAGATTGTATTTCGGTATGTCTATTGTGGTTTCCACGAGTTAATTACGAATTTACGTAAACAATTCTGTTTTCTGTTTTACTTAAATCCCTTACTTTTGCAACCCCTTTGCGGATATGGCGAAATTGGCAGACGCACCAGACTTAGGATCTGGCGGAGCAATCCATGTAGGTTCGACCCCTATTATCCGCACAAACTAATACTGAACAAGGAATGTTGAATAAAGAACTTCAAAATTCATTATTCCTTGTTCCTTGTTCTTTATTTATACAAAAAAGATAAATTAAAATAATGGCAACAGTTACAAGAGAAAACATCGGTCAGTTACATGATAAATTAACTGTGAAAGTGAGTAAAGATGATTTTTTACCCAGCTTTGATAAAAAACTGAAAGAGTACAGTAAAACAGCCAATATCCCGGGTTTCAGAAAAGGGATGGTGCCTGCGGGAATGATCAGGAAAATGCACGGAGCTTCAATTTTTACTGATGAAATTTTAAAATCGGTAGAAAAAGAATTGTACACCTGGTTAAATGCCGAAAAGCCTGAAATATTTGGACAGCCTTTACCACTGAGCAATGACCTGCGTAATATGGATATGAATAATCCGGCTGATTATGAATTTGCATTTGAGATTGGGCTGAAGCCCGATTATACTTTAGCTGAAATTGCCAAAGCAAAAGTTACCCTGCATAAAGTAAGTGCTACAGATGCAATGGTTGATGAAGAAATAAGCCGTATGCAGATAAAGGGCGGTAATATGACAGAGCCTGATACGATTGATAATGATGAAAATGTTTTGAATATACTTTTCACCGAAGCTGATAAAGATGGTAATGTGATTGAGGGCGGCGTAAGCAAAGAAAATTCAGTAATACTGAAATATTTAACTGCTGCTACTCAGAAAAAATTCATGGATAAAAAAGTTGGAGAAACCATTACCGAGCAGTTGAGTAAGGCTTTTGATAACGATAAACTGGAAATGTTTTTACAGGATCTTGGTTTTGAAAAAGATGATAAGGAAGCTCCCCAAAAATATTTTAACCTGCAGATTGTAAAGATTGGTTTGGTTGAAAAACGTGAGTTGACGGAAGATTTTTTTAAAGAAATTTATCCCGCAAAAGAAATTACAACCGAAGCTGAATTAAGAGAAGCCATAAAAGAAGAAATAGAAAATTACTGGCAGGGTCAAAGCCGTAACCAGTTGCAGGATCAACTGTATCACTACCTGCTTGATGAAACAAAAATGGATTTTCCGGTTGAGTTTTTAAAGCGCTGGTTACAAACAGGTGGAGATAAAGAAAAAACTGCAGAGCAGGTAGAAACAGAATTTCCGGCTTTCAGTAACCAGTTAAAATGGACTTTGATAAGCGATAAACTTATCAAGGAAAATAAACTGGAAGTTGGCAACGAAGAACTGCGGGAATATATGAAAATTGAGATCATGCGTTACTTTGGTACCATGAACCTGGGCGAAGATACCGGCTGGATTGAAAGCTATATTGACCGTATGATGAAGGATGAAAAGCAGGTTGACAGCAGTTATCGCCGTTTAATTACCGATAAATTATTTAACTGGATAGAGGGGCAGGCAAAAGCAAAAGAGAAGGAAGTAACGGGGGAAGAGTTAACGGCTATGCAGCATCATCACCAACATTAAAAAATAAATGTTTATAAAAAGTGTCTCTTACTTATGTAAAAGGCATTTTTGTTTTATCTAAGTAAATATTACAACCAACTTTATATTAATTTAGCTGAAAATATCCCGTAAAATAATTCTACTATGAAATTGATTTTAAAAACAACCATTGCATTTTTGGTTTTAGGGGTATTTATTTCATCTTGTCAAAAAGATATAATACTAAACTCAGCAAATGCTAACCTAACACCACCAACTGTTGATGCAGGAGCACCACAAACGATTGTGTTACCAGTTACAAGCGCAACCTTAAATGGTACAGCAACTTCATCTAATGGCCCTATTGTTGGTTATTTATGGAGTTTAATTTCAGGGCCTAATGTTCCTGTTATACATAGTCCAAGTTTACCAGTCACACTGGTTAGCGGAATGATTGCAGGTAATTACAGGTTTCAGTTTATGGTTATTGACAGCGCAGGTTTAACAGGTGTTGATACTACCAGCATCAGGGTGATACCGAATCAAAATCCAATAAAGACTTTAACGCTTCAGCCCGGTAACAATTCCAATGAAGCTACACTGTCCTGGACAAATTCTGGAACAACAACAGGTGCTAATTTTGTTTTGCAGGAACTGCTTGCATCGGCCTGGACAACCGGTGGAGAATTGTTTGTAGGCAGGGGGCTTTTTAAATTTGATTTATCGGCAATACCAGCTAGTGCAACAATTATCTCTGCAAAGCTTTCATTATACTCCACCCCAAATCCTTTAAATGGTAACCAGGTAGATGCTAATTTTGGAACTAATAATGCGATGTTTGTTGAACGGGTTGTATCTAACTGGAATGCAACTTTAAACTGGCCCAATCAACCATTAGGGGATAATGCCACGCAAATTTCGATTCCACATACAAGTTTGTCCACATTTGATTTAATTGATGTAGACGTGACTGGTCTGACAACTTCAATGATTACCGGAAATAACTATGGATTTAAAATACGGTTACAAAATGAAGTGTTTTATAACATAAGAAATTTCTGTTCAAGTAAACATGCCAATACCGCCAAGAGGCCTAAGTTGGTGATAACCTATCAATAAAAACAGACTTTGATTATTGATAAATATTACTGTCTCTTTCATCACTATCATCAAAAAAATGAAACTCGGTTAAATGATAATAGGAGTTCACTTTAAATGTAACTATGCAGGAAGCGGCATTTTTAATTTAGCAAGCATTTTATTTGCTTTCTCTAATTTTTCAGGGAACAATACTTTACCTGATGGTTTTTTGCCCACCTTTAATTTAAT
Source organism: Chitinophagaceae bacterium (assembly GCA_031417255.1). Classification (GTDB taxonomy): domain Bacteria; phylum Bacteroidota; class Bacteroidia; order Chitinophagales; family Chitinophagaceae; genus Ferruginibacter. Next base: position 2,391 of record JANOVD010000403.1, on the reverse strand, counting down.
GCCTATTGAAGTAGCTGTTTTTATTGCTCCTTTCTGTTTCATACTGTAAAATTAAACAATTTTTCTTCTAATTAAAAAGCCAAAATAGTTTATCTCCTTTTGAAATGGCACATAAACAAAAGCATCCAGGTCTTTTAGTATCCCGATTATTTCAAAATCAACTGATAGCTCTTCAAAGTTCAGCGCTATTGCCATTCTGTATAATCTTGTTCTTTCAGGAGTGCTTCCGCTGAAAAATATCCATTTAAAAGGGTATTCGGCGGTAAACAGATGTACTGAAGCAACTACTGTTGCCAATATTTTGTTTCTGTCTTTATTTCCATCTTTGGCTAAATCATCCAGGCTGCCGTCTTCTTTTTTATTTCCAAAAGCTAAGTTAAAAACCTCAAGGTTATCGGTGGGCTTAAATTGTACAATCTTTGGTATGCTTCCTTTTGGGCCAACACTCACGAATTCATATTCTAAAAAGTCAATAGTAGCCGTTAAGTTATCATACTTTTCGTATTTCATAACTTCAAAAATAGTAATTTATACTATTGCCTTTTTTAAATACAGGTATAAACTTATGGGAAAATGAAAAATGAATTATAGGGGCTTTTAAAGCTTTATCTCTTCATCACTATCATCAAAAAAATGAAATTCAGTTAAGTGATAATTAGAGTTGGCTTTTAATTTAATGCGCTGTTTGTATTTGCGGCGCCATTTACTTAGTTTAGAAAAGAAAATACCCTTGGTCATATAAGCATGTAAAATAGGATGTATCTCCACAGTTAAACCGGTATGCTTTTGCATGATGAGGTAACTCAGGTTCTTTTCTATTTCATCTTCTAAAATAAGTGTAGAAGATATTTTTCCGGTGCCACTGCAACTCGGGCAAACTTCGCTGGTATTGATGTTCATCTCCGGCTTCATCCGCTGCCGGGTAATTTGCATTAAACCAAATTTGCTGATGGCAAGCACGGCATGTTTGGCTCTGTCCGGGCGCATAAAACCATCCATGGCATCGGCCAGTTTCTTTTTGTTCTCCATCAACTTCATGTCAATGAAATCAACTACAATAATGCCGCCCAAATCTCTCAGGCGCATTTGTCGTGCAATCTCTTCAGCTGCTTCCAGGTTGGTTTCCAGGGCATTTTGTTCCTGGTTGTTGCTTACACTTTTGTAGCCGCTGTTTACATCAATTACATGCAACGCTTCGGTATGTTCTACAATTAAATAGGCACCGCTAGGCAGGTTTACAGTTTTACCAAATGCAGCTTTTACCTGCTTGGTAATTCCAAAACTGTCGAATATGGGAGAGCCGTTGTTATAATACGAAACGATTTCTGCTTTATCAGGTGCAATACGCTGTATATAAGTTTTTGCATCACTGAAAATATTCTTATCGTTAACAACTATCTTATTAAAATCTTCATTTAAAAGATCCCTGAGTATGCTGGTGGTTTTTCCTTGCTCACTTAAAATTTTGGCCGGAGGTGTTGCTCCTTTTAAATTTGTTTGAATGGTTTTCCAGGTTGCTACCAGGCTCAATAAATCTTCATGCAATTCTGCTGTATGTTTTCCCTCTGCAGCGGTTCTTACAATTACGCCCAGGTTTTTTGGCTTTATGGCTTCAATGATCTTGTGTAATCTTTTTCTTTCGTCGGATGAGTGAATTTTACGGGAGATGGCGATTATATCATTAAACGGTGTTACTACAACAAAGCGCCCTGGTAACGAAAGTTCGCAACTGAGGCGGGGGCCTTTGGCGGCAATGGGTTCTTTTAAAATCTGCACCAAAACATTGGGCTTGCCATTTAATACTTCAGAAATTTTGCCGGTCTTTACAATTTCCGGTTCAACTTTAAATTTTGCAAAATCATATCCTTTTTCACTATTATCATGAATGGATTCGTTTGTAAATTTTAAAATGGAACGTACATAAGGGCTAAGGTCGGTGTAGTGCAGAAAGGCATCTTTTTCAAAACCAACATCAATAAATGCGGCATTAAGTCCGGGAATCAGTTTTTTAACTTTTCCAAGGTACAGGTCGCCCACGCCAAAGCTTGCATCAGCTTTTTCGCTGTGAAGCTCTACCAGTTTTTTATCCTCCAACAGGGCTATTTCAACTCCCTGGGGAGCCGAATTAATAATAAGTTCCTTGGTCAAGCGTAATTTTTTGGTAAGACCAGCAAATCGTTAAACTGAAAACATAAACGCACACATAAACAACCAACATTAGTTGTAATGAATGCAGATACATGTGTGCCAGGATGAGGATTCCGGGCACCGGTAAGAAAAATTACTTCTTCTTATGACGGTTCTTTCTTAAACGTTTTTTACGCTTGTGTGTTGCAATTTTATGACGTTTTCTCTTTTTACCACAAGGCATAACTAGTCTTTTTTGTGTTT
>JANOVD010000402.1:0-2853 GCA_031417255.1 Chitinophagaceae bacterium | reverse complement strand
ACCGGCACAGCTTATGGTGCCGATTCTGTTTTTATAACAACATCTTCAACAATAGCTTTACCTACTGTTACCACTTCATCACTAAATGCAATTACTGCTACAGCAGCAGCAGGCGGTGGTAACGTAACTGCTGATGGTGGTGCAACCGTAACAGCCCGTGGTGTATGCTGGAGTACAACCGCAAACCCTGTTGCCACTGGTAATCGCACAACCAATGGAACTGGTATAGGCGTATTTACAAGTGCTATAACCGGGCTTACAGCAGGTACCACCTATCATGTACGGGCTTATGCTACAAACAGTGTGGGCACTGCCTATGGTGGGGATTCTGTTTTTACAACTACAGCTATTACGGTACCCAATGTGTACGCTGTAGGAAATACATATGATGGCACAGTTCATTTGGCAACATTTTGGAAGAATGGAGTTGTTATACCCTTAGCAATTGGTCCAGACCTTAGTTATGCTAATTCAGTTTATGTGTCGGGCTCCGATGTTTATATTGCTGGCCATGAACGAACAGGAGCAATTTGGATTCCAAAACTTTGGAAAAATGGAGTGGTTACTAACCTGTCGGCTGGAAATAATTACAGTGAAGCCACTTCAGTTTTCGTTTCCGGTACCGATGTTTATGTAGTCGGGTATGAAGCTAACGGAGTATCTTCTGTTGCAAAACTATGGAAGAATGGCATTGTTACAAACCTCACCAACGGCGTATTCAATGCCCGGGTATATTCTGTATACGTTTCAGGCCCGGATGTTTACGTATCTGGAATAGAAGATAATGGAACATTTAATGTAGCAAAAGTCTGGAAGAACGGAATTGCAACCGCATTAACCAGCGGCACTACCGATGCAAGTGCTAATGCAGTATATGTTTCAGGTGCCGACGTGTATGTTGCAGGAAATGAATTTAACGGAACAGAAAATGTAGCAAAAATTTGGAAAAACGGGATAGCCACTTCTTTAACTAATGGCACTAAAGATGCTTATGCAAACAATTTGTTTGTTTCTGGAACGGATGTTTATGTGGTTGGAGCCGAAAGTAACGGGACATTTTATGTGGCCAAAATTTGGAAAAACGGAGTAGCTACATCATTAACAAACGGCACTAATTATGGCGAAGCCTGGTCTGTTTTTGTTTTTGGTACAGATGTATATGTGGCTGGAGTTGAAACGATTGGCATTTCTAATGTTGCCAGAGTTTGGAAAAATGGGGTTGCCAGTTCTTTAACAAACGGTACTAATACTACAGAAGCTAACTCCATATTTGTAAAATAATTAGGGTTACCGTCACAATCCCCAACAACTCATTTTTCAACCTTAGCAGAAAAAGCAATTACATTAATGATTCAACCTTATTCTGCTGTGAAATAAAAATAGAGTACAACAATTTACAAACCATTTGCAGGCACTACTCAAAATAAGGTAATAAGGTTTACCACCTAAAATAAATCATTCTTCTACTAAGGTTAAAAACTGCCTTTACCTAGCATCGCTGCATACTCCACTTCTTTCAGCAAACTCTTTCAATTGCCCTCTCCGCCGGTTGGCGTCCCCGTCAACACATTCAATTTCATTCCCTCTCCAACCCATCCATAAATTCCTGCAACTTCGCCAGCTTACTCACCGGCAAATTCTTTATCCGGTCAACAGGGCTTGGCACCGCCTCCTTCGGCTTCAGTTTATATAAACTATGGTCATCAGGCACATGCACAGCTTCATCTTTCCGCCATACAAACAGGTCATCGGGGCAACAATTGCACAGCAGGCAAAGCTGTTCAAGCGTTGCATAGGTCATCCCATCAACCTTTCCGGTCAGTAACCGGTTAACAGTATGGTACTTCATCCCCTTTTGTACAAGGTACCGGCTGGCATTGTCCACACCACGGGTCTTCAAAAGGTTTGCAATATTCAGTTCTAACATAACTAATTGATTTTAAGATATAAAATAGTCAGCATCACCCAAAAACACCAAAGCAACAAACATTTTCAGTAAAGAAATCAATATTAATTTTACAGCAATAGCCATTTACTACAAAGAAATAGATAATTACACAAAAATAATCGTTATTTACACTAAAGTAATAGTTAATCACTATGCAGTAATAGTTATTTATTCTAAAGCAATCGTTAATTACTATAAAGAAATCGTCAATGATAATAAAGCAATAGCTAACAGTTATTAAACATTCGTCAGTAAAAATAAAAAATAAAATAACAAAATGCTGAAAATTTTCACCAAAATCGCACTAATACCCCACTCAACTCAAACAACAATCCTCTCCGGCCGGGATTTAAATATTTCCGGCAAACAAACAATCATTTCTACCATACATATAGTGTACTCCCCTTCGCCAACCAATAACATCACCAAACTATCTACCCCGTCTCGTCTCAATCCATAACTGTTCGTAATATTACTTACCGTTGTTGGTAGCCTGATCAACAACATGTTTAAATAACGCTGCACAACGCATTTTTTATTTTATCACACCTGTGGAAAAATTTAACTGCTCCGTTAACTTTCCTTTTCCGAAATTCAATTTTAATATTAAGCCTGTGAAAGAAAATAAAGAAATATCGGCCCTGCTGCATTTAATCGATGACCCCGATGAAGATGTGTACAGCACCGTATGCGATAAGATCATTTCATTTGGTAAAGACATTATACCCAACCTGGAGAGCCTTTGGGAAAATACCGGCAATGAAGAAATACAGGAACGGATTGAACTATTGATACACCGTTTGCATTTCAGGGATTTAACCGATGATTTTACAGCATGGGCTGCTAAAGATGCAGACCTGATGGAAGGCGCTATGCTGGTGGCACGTTATCATTATCCGGATATG
>JANOVD010000401.1:0-5017 GCA_031417255.1 Chitinophagaceae bacterium | reverse complement strand
TTATTTCGGCATCGGTTTGTACAAGGGCATAATCATGTGGGGTGTTGTTGATGTTGGCCCCCCCACCCCCCAAGGGGGGATTTTCGGAGTCGGCTGATTCAAGTTTTTCTGCTTCATTAGCAGGGAGAGAAATAATGTTTCCAAAAAGATCCATCTGTACATTTTGCTGTGAGCTTTTAGAACTTGCAGAGTCCGGGCTCCCCCCTTCGGGGGGCGGGGGGGCTCCTAATATTCGTTCCCCAAGCGTTTTAAATTCCAGCTCTTCAAAAATTTCTTTTAAGGCCGGCTTGTTCATTTCCTTTATTAAAAAGTTCTCTTCATGAAATTCAACAGGCACATTCAGGATGATGGTGGCTAATTTTTTACTCATTAAGGCCAGCTCTTTTCCGGCCCTTACTTTTTCTCCTATTGATCCTTTTATTTTATCTGCATTGTCTAAAATATTTTCTAATGTGCCATATTCTTTCAGCAGTTTAGCGGCAGTTTTTTCACCAACACCTTTAATGCCGGGAATATTATCCACCGCATCACCCATCAGTCCCAGCATATCAATTACCTGGTCCACATTATCAATATCCCATTTTTCGCAAACTTCCTTCGGCCCCATTATTTCAAATTTACCACCCTGGTATGGGGGCTTATAAATTTTTATATTTTCAGAAACCAGTTGACCATAATCTTTATCAGGCGTAACCATATACACTTCGTAACCTTCTTTTTCAGCCATCTTTGCCAGGGCCCCAATTACATCATCAGCTTCGTAACCATCAATGGCAATAACGGGAATGTTGAGGCCTTCAATAATTCTTTTAATATCCGGCACAGCCGATAAAATATCTTCGGGTGTTTCCTGCCGGTTGGCTTTATAATCGGCAAAATCGGTATGGCGTTCGGTTGGTGCATGTGTATCAAAACACACGGCCATATGCGTTGGGTTTTGATTTTTAATTAACTCGATGATGGTGTTGGTAAAACCAAACTGGGCGTTGGTATTGCGGCCCTTGCTGGTAATACGTGGATTACGGATGAGTGCATAATAAGCACGGAACACCAGTGCGAATGCATCTAATAAAAATAATTTTTTTGGCATGCCATAAAAGTAAAACAATTGTTGATGCCAATCAAAAGAGAGATTAAAAAGCAATCTCAAATCTGTCATGTCGACGATAGGAGACTTCTGTTATAGATAAATAATAGATTTCTCCTGTCGTCGAAATGACAAGAACCATAAAAACTTAAAAGCTGCTCCTCTGGCAGGAACAGCTTTTTAAGATCATGTAAACTCAAATAAACAAAAACTACTTTCTTATAATTACAGACTGGTTATCTGTAGTTGGCTATCTTCGGGGTGATTGGTGTTCTCAAAATTTAACTGCCATTTTGAAACATTGGAAATATTCCAATAGTTGTTAAGTTTTGATAAGGCAGGGTCTTTTGTATCGAGGTTTATGGTAATTCTTTTCAGAATATTATCTTCAGCCCAGTTACCGGTTATTTTTTCTCCATTTTTATAAGCAACGATTTTGCCGGAAGTTTCAAAAGTCAGCATAAAGCCATCAAACCCGGCAGTTTTATCATTTTTAGATTCAGTAAACAGATTTATTTTCCAGGCTCCTTTGGTTACACGTGGCGTTGCAGATATGGCTGTTGAAATTTTATCAATTCCGGTACAGGCAGCAAAATAGAGAATTACCGAACACTTAATGGCAAACAGAAGTATAGGTTTTTTCATTTTATCAGGGATATTGGTACCTATATAACTGATAATAGACCTATATATTGTGCAGGAAAAACAAAAAAATCAGAAACGGGTTTCAAAATATACCGGTAACATGGCCCTCCAGGTTGGCCAGTCGTGCTTCCATTCTTCGCCCCAAACATCCAGTTCGTAATTTATTCCTTTACTGTAAAGCAGCCCGGCAAAGGCTTTGGAAGCATTTGGGTCTTCGTAGGCACCGCTGCCGGTTAAAATATGAACGTGGTTGCTTTTACGTATCTGTTCCAGCATACCATGATCCTCAAGATTACGGATATAATGCATGGGGCTGTTGAAATACACCTGCTCATCAAAATAGCCATCGGTATATTCAGTAAGGTCATAAACCCCGCTCATGGCAATAACGCCATTGATGAGGTCGGGGCGTTTTAAAAACAGGTTCATACTGTGTAGAGCGCCAAAGGAGGCGCCACAGGTAATGATCTCTGTTTCGTTGGATGTGCTGTTTTTAATAAAAGGAACTACCTCATTAAAAACATACTCGTTAAACTGGTTTTGGCGGATGGCTTTGTGTTCGCCAAGCATTTCCTTATTTAACCAGCTTTCGTTATTGATACTGTTTATTGAAAACACTTTTATTTTGCCGCTATCAATATACGGGGCAAGGGTTTCCATCATCTGAAACCTTTCATACTCCAGGTAATCTGCTGCTGCTGTAGGTACAAATAAGATAGCTGTGCCGTAATCACCATAAGTAACAATGGGCATATCTTTTTGCAGGGCCGGGCTAAACCAGCTGTTTAATTCTTTTTTCATGGCGGCAAAACTAACTAATTTTCTTTAAGTTGATTTACTCCAATACCCCTTCTTTAATCTCAATCCATAATTCCCGGTAACAGCTTGCTGCATAACTGCTGTTGGCAAACTCCATAATAGGCGCTTTATGAATACCCATTTTTTCTACATCGCTTAAATAGGGAATGTAATTCTGGAAGAATCGTTTGTCTTTGTAAAGCTCTTCCATAATTTCATTATGTAGATTTTTACGCAGATCGGTCATGGTGAAAAAACACATCATCTTGCTGATGTCTAATGACTTTTCTTTAAAATAATCTTTCACCATATTGTATGTACGGATAGAGAGTGTAGTTGGTATAACCGGCATCAGCACTATATCTGCAGCGTTAAAAATATTTTCGCTTAATGCGCTGAAACCCGGAGGGCAGTCAATAAAAACAAATTCGTATTCCTTATCCAACTGTTTCAACACAGCTTTCAAACGGTTTTTGTTCCCCTTCATTTCGTCCTGCATAATTTCAAAACTTTTGCTGCTGTTGTCGGCAGGTATCACATCAAGCAGTTCAAAATCGGTACTGAGGATGGCATTTTCCAGGTCAGCATCTTTAGTAATGAGTTTTTTAATACCTGGATGGGTTTTGGGTTTTGCTTTGTAATAAAAGGAAGATGAACCCTGGGGGTCAATATCCCATAACAATGTTTTATACCCATCTGCCGCTGCTAAATAGGCAAAGTTTACACAACTGGCGGTTTTACCAACGCCACCTTTCAGGTTGTAAAGAGCAATCGTAGTCATAAAAAGTTGATTTTATTAATAAGGGAGGGTTAAGATAGTAAATTATTTTTTCATCTCCGCCAACTCTTTTTGCAGCCTGAACATTTCATCCCTTAGCCGAGCGGCTTCCATAAAGTCCATATCCCTGGCAGCTTTGGCCATGTCTTTTTTTGTTTTGGCAATGGCTTTTTCCATTTGAGGAATGGTTGAATAAACGGCCTGGTCTTCCGCAGCAACAGTTATCAGTTCTCCATCCGGCGCTATTGAATAAGGGTTTGATGGGTCGTAACCTTTTACATCCAGCACCGAGCCCTGTGCAAATATTTGCTCTGTACTTTTAATAATGGTTGTTGGGGTAATATTATGTTCAATATTGAAAGCAACCTGTTTTTCTCTGCGGCGGTTGGTTTCATCAATGGTGCGCTGCATGCTGTCGGTCATTTTATCAGCATAAAAAATTACAAGCCCATCTACATTACGGGCAGCACGGCCTGCAGTTTGGGTAAGGCTTTTTTCGTTGCGTAAAAAACCTTCCTTGTCAGCATCCAGAATGGCAACGAGAGAAACTTCGGGCAAATCCAATCCCTCTCTTAATAAATTAACGCCAACCAACACATCAATCACACCCAGGCGCAGCTCCCGAAGAATTTCAATTCTTTCCAGCGTATCCACTTCGCTGTGTATGTATTTACATTTTATATCAATGCGATGTAGGTATTTTGTCATTTCTTCGGCCATGCGTTTTGTTAATGTAGTAACCAACACCCGGTCGCCCTTTTTAATCCGCTTGTCAATTTCATCAAGCAGGTCATCAATTTGGTTAATGGATGGGCGGACTTCAATTGGCGGGTCCAACAAACCGGTTGGCCTTACCACTTGTTCAATAACTATGCCTTCGCATTTTTCCAGTTCGTATTTACTTGGCGTTGCCGAAACAAAAATGGTTTGGTTCAGCAATGTTTCAAATTCATTAAAATTTAAAGGCCGGTTATCTAATGCTGATGGCAGGCGAAAACCATAATCAACCAAGACAAGTTTCCGGCTTCTGTCGCCACCATACATACCACTCACCTGCGGTATGGTTTGATGGCTTTCATCAACTATGCACAAAAAATCTTTTGGAAAATAATCCAGTAAACAAAAAGGTCTCGTACCCGGTTTTCTCCTGTCGAAAAAACGGGAGTAGTTTTCAATACCATTGCAATAACCCAGTTCCCGAATCATTTCCAGGTCGTAATTCACCCGTTCGCTCACACGTTGTGCTTCAATATATTTTCCAGAGTTTTTGTAATACAATTCCTGTGCAGCCACTTCATCCTGTATTTCATGCACTACCTGCTGCAGCACATCTTTTGGCGCAACATATAAATTAGCAGGAAAGATGGCTGCATTTTCTACACTGCTGATACGCTTGCCGCTGCTGAGTTCCAGCGTTTCAATGGTTTCAATTTCATCGCCAAAAAAAGTAATGCGGTAACCAAAATCAACATAGGGTAAATTAATATCGATGGTATCGCCTTTTACCCTGAATGTGCCTCTTGTAAAATCGCCTTCGCTTCGGTTGTATAAAGAATTCACCAATGCATGTAAAAATCCCTGGCGGGAAATTACCTGTCCCTGCTGAATACGGATGATGCCGTTTTCATAATCAGTTGGGTTGCCCATACCATAAATACAACTTACACTGGCAACAATAATTATGTCTCTGCGGCCACTTAATAACTGTG
>JANOVD010000400.1:0-3111 GCA_031417255.1 Chitinophagaceae bacterium | reverse complement strand
AAATTTCATCATAACCATCGAGGCTATGAATGATGGTGAAATTTTTATCTGTTTGCTGTAGCAGGTAATTATAAATCCTTGCCATTTCTAAATTATATACACCCACCAATTGATGTTTTGGAAAAGCAGGATTCACCATTGGTCCGAGCATGTTAAAGAAAGTGCGTACACCCAAATTTTTTCTTATCGGCCCAACAACTTTTAATGCCGGATGAAACAAGGGCGCATGCAGAAAACAGATATTAGCTTCATCCAGTTCTTTCTTCAAAGCATCATTATCTTTTTTAAAAGTATAACCCAACTGCTCCATTACATTGCTGCTGCCGCTGATGGAAGAAGCACCGTAGTTACCATGCTTGGCAACTTTGGTACCTGTACCGGCAACAATAAAACAACTGAGCGTTGAAATATTGAATGTATTTTTTCCATCTCCACCGGTACCAACAATATCAATCACATCCTGTCCGTTCAAATCAACCGGCACACAAAGTTCCATCAACGCATCTCTGAATCCCAGTAGTTCTTCAATGGTGATACTCCGCATTAAATACACGGTAATGAACGCTGCAATTTCTGCATCGCTGTAAACATTGTTCGAAATATTGTGCAATACTTCTTTAGCCTGATCTCTCGACAGGCTTTTATGTTCGAATAAATAGTTTAGAATCTTTTTCATACCCCTGTCCCCTAAAGGGGAACTTAGATTGTTAGTTAATATCAATTAATAGCTTACTCTTTTAAATTCGATAAACCATTTTTGGTCTTCGCTAATTTCTCCCAGTCAGTTCCCCCTTTCCTTCGACTATCGCTCAGGACTGGCGGAGGGGGTTAAGCCAATTCCTCATGATTTTCTCCCCATCAGGCGTTAACACACTCTCCGGATGAAACTGAACCCCTTGCACATCAAAAGTTTTATGTTGAAGACCCATGATGTAACCATTTTCATCTCTTACTGTAACTTCCAACACTTCCGGAAAATTATCATCGCTTACAATCCAACTGTGGTAACGGCCAACTTCTATTTCTTCAGCCAATCCATCAAATAGACATTTGCCATTTGCTGATTGCCTATTGCCTATTTTTATTTTTGTAGCTACTCCGTGAAAAACCGTACTTAAATTTATCAGCGTTCCTCCAAATGCCTCAGCAATAGCCTGGTGCCCCAAACACACGCCCAGTATAGATTTTGTAGCAGCATATTCTTTTATCAAAGGCAATAACAAACCTGCTTCTTTGGGGATACCGGGCCCCGGTGATAAAATAATTTTATCATAAGCCGCCACATCTGCTAAAGCAATTTGATCATTTCTGTACACATCAACTTTCTCTCCTGTTATTTTTTCAACAAGATGAACAAGGTTGTATGTGAACGAATCATAATTATCAAAAACTAATATTCGCAGCCCCTCCAAACCTCCCCGAAGGGGAGGCTTTTGGTTTCTGCCATTTATAGATTTTTTATTTTCTTCTGGCATTATAAAAATTTAAATTCAATGTTTATTATTTTAAAAGAGTCGTTGATTTTTAAATGCTTGCCTTAAGTCCCTCCTTCGGAGGGATTTAGGGAGGCCGCCAACTGAATTGCTTTTTTCAATGCCCCCAACTTATTATTCACTTCCTGCAATTCACTTTCAGCATTGCTTGCGGCAACCACACCGGCTCCTGCCTGGTAAACCAAAGTATTATTCCTGCTTAAGAAAGTGCGGATCATGATGGCATGATTTACCGATCCATCAAACCCGATAAAACCAATAGCACCGCCATAATAACTTCGGGCAGTTGTTTCATAATCATTGATCAACTGCATGGCCCTAATTTTTGGGGCGCCGCTTAATGTACCTGCAGGAAATGTTGTTGCCAGTAATTTAAAAGGATTTGCTTCCGGCCCAACCTTACCCGTTACCTCACTCACCAGGTGAATAACATGACTGTAGTAATTTATTTTTTTGTACTGCGTTACTTCCACTTCGCTGCACATGCGGCTTAAATCATTACGGGCCAGGTCAACCAGCATCACATGCTCTGCATTTTCTTTTTCATCATTTTCCAGTTCAATTGCTAAAGCTTTATCCTGTTCATCATCACCGGTTCTTTTAAAAGTACCGGCAATAGGGTGAACAATGGCTTTTCTTTTATTAACAATCAACTGGCTTTCGGGCGATGAACCCATCAATTTATAATCGCCATAATCAAAATAAAATAAATAAGGAGATGGATTGATGCTTCGCAAAGCCCGGTACACATTAAATTCATCACCCGTAAATTTTTGTTCAAATCTCCGGCTCAATACAATTTGAAACACATCGCCTCTTAAACAGCTTGCCACTCCTTTCTTCACCATCTCAATATAGGCGGCATCTGTGATGTTGGATTTTTCTTCTCCTGTGCTTTTAAAAGGAAACCCGGGTACATCCTTGCTCTTTATCAAACTTTCAATCACTTCTACTTCACTTTCAATTCCGTTAAAATGATTTTCGCAAATAAACAATTCATCTTTAAAATGGTTAATAGCGATAACGTATTGATAAAGGCGGTAACGCATTAACGGAATATCGTTGTTCGTTGTTGGTTGTTCGTTTGTTTCTGCTGGTGCAGGAGTTTTTTTTGTATTCAAAACAACCTTATCGAAAAACGGCACTGCATCAAATGAAGTGTATCCAAATAATCCCTGTGCAACATTTACCGGTTTTACTGCCGCTTCTTTTATTTCAAACCGTTGCATAAAATCCCAAAGCAGTTGCGGCACATCTGTCGGGTTATCTAATTTGATCCGCTCGGCAGTTTGTCCGGGTAATTTAAATTCAATGGCCGATGGATTACTGATCTCGATACCGGCAACAGCATTAATGCCGATAAAAGAATAACTGTTCTCCCCTGCATGAAAATCTGTACTCTCCAGTAAGATGGTATCTCTGAACCTGTCTCTCAATCTTAAATAGATACCAACCGGTGTATATACATCGGCAAGCATTTTTTTGAAAGTTGTTGTTATCTCAATCTTCTTCATAATATTCCATTAAAAAACCCGGCAATCGTGCCGGGTTCAAACTATTTTTATATAATAGCAATGAGGCACGTCATTTGACTATGCTCCACCACCAACCATTGTTA
>JANOVD010000399.1:0-6232 GCA_031417255.1 Chitinophagaceae bacterium | reverse complement strand
TGAGCTCTGCAGCCCTTTTCTCTTTTTCTTCGTTTTGAAAAGCCAGCTCTTTATTGGCTATGATGAGCTCTGCAGCCCGTTTTTCTTTCTCTTCATTTTGAAAAGCAAGTTCTTTATTGGCTATGATGAGTTCGGCGGCCCTTTTTTCTTTTTCTTCGTTTTGAAAAATAAGTTCTTTATTGGCAATGCATAACTCTGCTGCTCTTTTTTCTTTTTCTTCGTTTTGAAACGCCAGTTCTTTATTGGCAATGCCTAACTCTGCTGCTCTTTTTTCTTTTTCTTCGTTTTGAAACGCCAGTTCTGTGTTGGCAATGCTTAATTCTGCTGCTCTTTTTTCTTTTTCTTCATTTTGAAACGCCAGCTCTTTATTGGCTATGATGAGTTCGGCCGCCCGTTTTTCTTTTTCTTCGTTTTGAAAAACCAGTTCTTTATTGGCTATGATGAGTTCAGCAGCCCTTTTTTCTTTTTCTTCATTTTGAAAAATAAGTTCTTTGTTCGCAACGCTTAATTCAACATCTTCTGTTATAGTATTCATCTGCTGTTTTTTTAATAATTTATATGGTCAGGATATTTTCTACGGTAAGCACAAAATTTTCCCGGACCGGCTGTACAATATTTTTTACCTGTGCTGCAGGCAGGCGGGCCTGGCCATTAAGCAGGTCCTGTGTTATAAGTGTAAGTACATGGAATATTATTTTTTTAAATTGCCTGAATTCCGAAGGTTTGCGGATAAAATATTGTGCCCCGTTATTATACAGCAGGTTCACCACTTCCTGTTCGTAAGAGGTAGAAAAAATAACCACCGGCATGGCCGATAATTTTTTATTTTGTTTTATTTCAACCAAACATTCAAAACCGTTTTTGCGGGGCATATTCAGGTCCAGGAAAACCAGTTGCGGAAGTTTATCTGTTTCCCGGTTAAGCAATTGCATCAGTTGTTCGCCATCGTGTACCGCAGTTAACCGGGTGTAAATGGGCATTTCTGATAAAGCATCCTTAAAAAACAGGCAATCGTCGGTATCATCATCTGCAAGTAATATATCAAGCTGTTTTATGTTCATGCGTTAAGAATATATTTTAATTTGCCGTTCGAAAATATATTTTCGGCAGCAATGGGAAGCGCATGCTGTATAACCTGCACCAGTTGCGAAAAATTAGCAGGCTTGCGGATATATACATCGGCCCCGGTTTTAAAAAGTATATTTATTTTATCCTGTGCGCCGGAAGTTGAAAACATAACCACCGGAAGGTCTTTCAGTTTTTCGTTTTGTTTTATCTCCGATAAACATTCGAAACCGTTTTTGCGTGGCATATTAATATCCAGAAACAGCACATGCGGAAGCTGTACTTCTTTTGCCGTAAGGTAATTCATCAGTTCTTCGCCGTCATTCACAATTTTCAGTTTGGTTATTACCGGCAATGCTTCCAATGCTTCTTTAAAAAAGTGGCAATCATCAATATCGTCGTCTGCAAGCAGTATGTTCAGTCGCTTAAATGTCAAAGTTTGCATTTTAAATAATTTTTTTTACTGTGTAATACCTGGTCTGTCCAGGGAGCCTTCCGGCATGTATTGATCAGTATTTAATTTCCCCATCACTTTAATCAGTGCCTGGTGAATAACAGATTTATATTCTTCAAAATCACCCGGCTTGCGTATATAATCCCGGGCGCCCATCCTGGTGAGCGTGTTTTTCAGGTTTTCTTCCAAATCAATTCCCCTGGTAAAAGAAGTGGTAAACATAACCACAGGAAGCATTTTCAGCTTTTCGTTTTCTTTTATCTCGGCCAAACACTCGAAACCGGTTTTGCGGGGCATACTCAGATCGAGAAAAAGCACATCGGGAAGCAGGTTTATATTTTTAGTGAGATAATCCATCAGTTCTTCCCCGTTATTTACGGTTCTTAGCATGGTACTAACCGGAATTTCCTTCAATGCCTTTTCAAAGAAAATGCGGTCATCCATATCATCATCTGCCAGCAGGATGTTTAATGGGGCACTTTGTAGATTAATTTTCATACGCTATTACTATAACCCTGCTTTAGATTATTTCTTTTGTTTAGTTATTAGCTTTTCAATTAGCTTATTATTATGCAAAGATGAAACCAACATGCTTCTTATTTGTTGTATAACCCTTTAAATAAGTTACACAATTCGCACATTGGTTAGGGGTTATTAGTTATTAGTTATGAGTTATTAGTTAGGAGTTATGTGTTATGAGTTGTAGGTTATCAGATGTTTTAAAGGATGATTGAAGTATAACAACTCCCGACTCACGTCTCACGTTTCTTGTTTCTCGTTTTTGGTTTCTCGTTTCTCGTTTCACCACTCACCACTCACGATTCACCACTCACCACTCACGATTCACCACTCACCACTCACCACTCACCACTCACTACTCACCACTCACATTCTGTCCATATACCAGCCCAGTTCTTTTTCTATTTTTTTGTATTGTAGAATGTTGGTGATTATTTTTTGCAGGCGCATAAATGCGGTTTCGCTTTTTACAACATAATCAGTTGCCCGGTGGTGCATACAGTTTATGGCTACATCAATTTTATCCTGCGATGACAGCATGATGACCGGTATATCAGCATCGAACGCTTTTATTTTATCAAGTGCTTCTATTCCATTCATTGCATTTTTATAAATACCATCGAGGTGGTAGTCTAAAATGATCACATCAGGTTTTTTGGCTAAATGCTCTATGCAGAGTTCGCCGGTTATAAATGTTTCAATTGCAAAATCGCCATGCTGCATAAATTCAATTTCCAGCGATTTTAAGAACAGGGCATCATCATCTACCAGAAAAAGCTTTATCGTATTTTCATTTATCATGACTTGGTATTTTTTATTTTTTACTTCCAATTCGTTCCGCAAAACAGTGTAATTAAGTTGGTAAATTTTAAAAGCTGTCAGGGTGTCCCGATAATTATCGGGATGTCGAACCCGGTGTGCTCTAAAATGAACCCCGCCTTCGACTCGCCTTTGCTTAGCCGCTACGGCGGAGCAAGGCAAGCTGCTAATGACATGTATTTTAAAAGATTGAAAAACAATTTTTTACAAAAATTGAATTTAGCCACTAAGGCACCAAGACACAAAGGAAAAATGCGTAGCATTTTTATACTTCGTGCCTTCGAGCCTTTGTGGCAAACCTTCTTTTCTCAGCGAAGCTGAAAAAGAATTCTTCTTATTGTCATTTGCAAAGAGCTTAATTTTTTTTATGAGTGCCTCAGGCTGACACCCCTTAGTTTAAAAACATTCCCAAACGCCCGTTTAATTTCATGACTTGGTATTTTTAAGTGTGGTGTATTCTTCTTCCAGTTCTTTACATGCACTTGCACAAATAACTTCAAGCTGTAAAACAAGTTGCTCAATTTCCTTTGCATCCTTTGTGTTACCTGTATATTCCTGAATTTTTTTTGTCATGGTCTCAAAATTTTTATCAATACCCATGATTGAAAAGGATGGGATCATTTTATGTGCCGCTGCATGTAACAAAACCCAGTCTTCATCCTGCAGACTTTTTTTAATTGCTTTGATGAGTAACGGGGTTTGTTCCAGGTAGAGTTCAATCATCTCCATCATTAATTTGCGATCGTATTTAGTTACGCTGATGAGATAAGACAGGTCTGTACACTTTAATTTTTCATTGCCGGTGGTTTCAACAACTTTGGGCAGGCCAGGTATTTTTTCTACAGGATTCTTTACCAGGCCTACAATTTTACTATACAATATTCTTTCATCAACCGGTTTTGCAATGTAGTCATTCATGCCAACGGCTCTGCATTTTTCCAGGTCAACGGTGGTTACATCGGCTGTTAAAGCAATGATGGGAATTTTAGAATGCATTTTGTTACGGATGTATTCGGTAGCTTCAAATCCGTTCATTTCGGGCATTTGAAGGTCCATTAAAACAATGTCATAGTTTTTTTTCTGCAGTTTTTCAATGGCAATTTTTCCATTGGCGGCTATATCCCGTTCAAATCCAAAATCATCAAGCAGGGTTTTCATCAATAACTGGTTAAGGGCTATATCTTCAACCACCAGTACTTTTATATTTTTATTTTCTGTATCAATTTCCAGCAATTCAGTTTCCGATTCGGCCTGTGCATTTGTTTTTTTAAAACTTAATGTAAAACTAAAAACAGAGCCTTTATTAATTTTACTTTTTACCTGTATGTTTCCACCCTGCGACTCCACCAATTGTTTAACAATGGCCAAACCCAGGCCTGTGCCTCCGTACAGCCTTGATGTATCGCTGGAAGCCTGGTGAAAATTTTCGAATATCTTTTCTGTTTTATCTTTCGGTATGCCCGTGCCGGTATCACTAACCGAAAATTGAATGCTTACTTTTTCTTCATCCTCCTCAACCAACCGAAGGCTTACCGTAATTTTTCCTTTTGATGTAAACTTCACTGCATTGCTCACCAGGTTTAAAATAATCTGGTGCAGGCGCACAGGATCGCCAAGCAATACTTCCGGAATTTTATCATCATATTCTTTAACCAGCTCTAAATTTTTTTCCTGCACCTTGGTTTCAAACAAATGCATCATGGCCGATATGGAGGATGACATTTTAAACGGAATTTCTTCAAAAGACATTTTTCCGGCATCTACTTTGGCCAGGTCGAGTATATCATTTATCAATACGATCAACGAGTTGCCGCTTAGTTTTATAGCGGTTAAATACTCTCTTTGTTTGGCACTAAGCTCCGTCTTCAGCACTACTTTGGTAAAACCAATGATGGCATTCATAGGTGTGCGTATCTCATGGCTCATGTTACTTAAAAACTGTTGCTTTGCTTTTACTGCCTCTTCGGCAATATGTGTTGCATCTTCGGCTTTACCTTTTGCATCTTCGGCAATGCCTGTTGCCAGTTCGGCAAACACGATGGCCTCGGTTAGTTCGGTGGCTACTCTCTTTTGTTCAGTTACATCTCTTGCAACAAGTACCACGCCTTGCACATTGCCCTTGCCATCTTTATAAACCGACCCGTTCAAAAATACATCGGTAAGTTTTCCATCCACATGGTGCAATGTAAGCGCAGAATTTACAACCGACCCTTTTGCAAATACCTGTTTGTACACTTCACTGGCTTTTTGCGGTTCGGTAAAATAATCAAAGAAGTTGGTTCCGGTAAGTTTTTCACGTGATAAACCCGTGATATCTACTGTAGCCTGGTTCATGTCGGTAACCTTACCGGTAGGGTTTATGGTAACCAATGGGTCAAGGCTGGCTTCAATGAGGCTGCGGGAATATTCAGTAAGTAATTTTTCTTTGGTAATAAATAATTCCTGGTGTTTTTGCTCAAGCGCTGCATTGGCTTCCTGTAATTCAAGTGTTCTTTTTAACACTGCATTTTCCAATACTTCTTTTTGTTCTTTCTGCTCATGTATTTCTGTTTTAGAGCCTACCCAGGTTTTTATTTTTCCATCTTTATCTTTTAATGCTACTGCAAGGGTAAGATGCCACAGGTATTTTCCGTCTTTACGCAGTAACCTGTTTTCCACTTCATAAACCTTTCCGGTTCTGATAGATTCCTCCCATATCGATTCGTTCATTTTCCAATCGTCGGGATGAATGATCTTTTGCCATCCGCTACCTTCTAATTCTTCAAAAGATTTTCCGGCGTAGTCGAGCAATGTTTGATTAAAATAATTTTTATTCCCTTCGGCATCAGAGGTCCATATTTTTTGCGGCATCAATTCTGCCATCTGCCTGAATTGTTCTGCGCTTTCTTCAATTCTTTTTTTGGCCATTACCTGTTCCGTAATATCAATCATCATATTTATGGCCCCGGTTATTTCACCCGCTAAGTTAAACTCCGGTTGCGGATTTACCAGCATATTAGACCGGGTACCATCCTGCCTTTCAATAATAATTTCTTCACCCGATATGGCACGGCCTTCTTTAAGCGTTATAGACATCGGGTAACTATCTAAAGCAAGTGGCGAACCATCGGGTTTAAAATATTTGAGGGAACCGTACCAGAGGTCTTTACCAATTTCGGGCCTGTGGCCCCATATTTTTACTGCTGCATCGTTGTAAAAAGTTATACGTCCATGTGCATCACAGCTATACACTGCTGCAGGTAATTCTTTTACTAAATGCCTGAAATGTTCGCCTGTTTTATTTAATACATCCTGTGCCTTTTTTCTTTCTGTTATGTCTTCAATAGAGAGCAGGATCAGTTTCTCAGCACTGGTTTTGTTTATTACCTCCCGGGC
>JANOVD010000398.1:0-6457 GCA_031417255.1 Chitinophagaceae bacterium | reverse complement strand
GTCAGTTTTTTTGCATACTGCACCTGCGGGCTTTGCACCAACTCGCCATACACCATGATGTGCAGGTAATCATCCAGTTTCTTTTTAATGGCTTCAATAACTTTTGGGTGCCGGTGCCCAACATTACAAACACTGATACCGCCAATCAGGTCAATGTATTCCTTTCCATCTGCATCAAACAATCTGCATCCTTCAGCCTTTACAATCTCCAGGCAAATTGGCGCTGCTGAAGTTTGCGCTACATGGTTTAAAAAAAGCTGGCGGTTGGTCATCATCGCTTAATAATTATTGCAAAACCTGCCTGCCGGCAGGCAGGTAAAGGTATATCAAAATAAAACCTTTAATTTGTAGTTATTCGTTTTACGGGATAATATAAAAGGGAATAATTAACTTTTACTGGAAAATAAAAAAACAGATAATCCGTAATTTGTACAATTAAATCCCAGGCCGCATATTTATAATTAATTACTTGATGAAATTTTTTTTTACGCTATTTTGTTTTTTTATTTTAACAGGCTGTTTATCGGCTCAGGATAATAAAGTGCGGCCTAAAATTGGCCTTACCTTAAGTGGAGGTGGTGCAAAGGGCCTGGCACATATTGGTATTTTAAAAGCAATTGACAGCGCCGGCCTTAAAATAGATTATATAACCGGCACCAGCATGGGAGCCATTGTTGGCGCCTTATATGCCGCCGGTTACAGCGGAAATGATATTGAAAATTTAAGAACCGATATTGACTTTGATGTATTGTTTTCGAACAATGTTCCGTTAAAGTCACTTTCAATGGAAGAGAAACTGCAGTACAGCCGCTTTGCTATTGAGCTGCCTTTCATTAATAACAAGATCCGCTTAACAACCGGTGTAATTACCGGGCAGGAACTGAGCATGAAATTTTCGGAACTGTTTTTTCATGTGTACAATATCCGTGATTTTACAAAGTTTAAAATTCCGTTCAAATGTATGGCAACCGACCTTGAAACCGGCGACCTGGTTGTGCTGGATACCGGCAATATCATAACTGCATTGCAGGCCACTATGGCCATTCCCTCTGTTTTTTCGGCAGTAACCCGTGATAATAAAAAATTAGTTGATGGCGGCCTGGTTAGAAATTTTCCGGTAAAGAATGTAAAGGAAATGGGTGCCGATATTGTAATAGGCAGCAATGTTACCAACGGGCTTGCAAAAATTGATAAAATAAAAAATCCGGTTGATGTTTTATTACAGCTGGCTTTTTTCAGGGAGGCAGGAGATTTTAAAGAAGAGCTGCCCTTAACCAATATTTACATTCATATGCCACTTGAAGATTACAATACCGGCAGCTTTGGCAGCAGTGAAGAAATTATGGATATAGGTGTAGAAACCGGCCGGTTGTTTTACCCGGTTTTTAAAAAACTGGCCGACAGCATTAATTCATTGGGACCCGAAACTGCAAAACAGCAAACTTCAATTACAAACAAAAAAGTATTTATTACCGATTTTAAAGTAAATGGTTTAAAAAAAACCACGGTACCGTTTTTTATTCACCTGATGAATTTTTATGACCAAAGACATTATACTGCTGCGCAGATCAATAAAAGCATTCGCCGGGCTTATGGCTCACGTTATTACAACAGTGTATCTTATGCATTGGAGCCGGTATCAAATGATACAGCAAGCATTATTTTTACTGCAGAAGAAAATCCAAACACCTATTTAAAAGCGGGGTTGTATTATACCCGGTTCAGGGGTATAAATGTAAATGTAAATTTAACCAGCCGCGATTTTGTTATACCAAACTCACGCAGCATGGTTTCGCTTTCAATTGGCGAAAGCACACAAATTGAAGCTGAACATTTTCAATACCTTGGCCGCATTAAAAACCTGGCCTTTATTGCAGGTTTCAGGCTTGATAACCAGGAAATAAAAACCTATCAGAATTTTAAAACGGATGGTGCTTATAAACAGAATTTTTCGCAGGTATTTATCAATTTTCAAAACAGCGGTAACAATAAAATTGCAACAGGTTTAGGAACCGCTTTTGAATATATCAGGTACAGTCCTGCTATTCATTCGGTTACCGAAGTAAAGGGCAGGTTTACCAATATTAAAAGCTATGTGTATTTTAAGTATAATGATCTTAACCAGGTATTTTTTCCAACAAAGGGATTAAAAATAGATACTGAACTGGCCCAGGTGTATGACCAAAAACCCAACCTTACTCTTTTTCAAAACGGTTTGCCCATTGTGCCTTCAAATTTAAATTTCGAAAATTTTGTACGCTTTACTTTTGATGCAACTTTATTTACACCACTGAATAAAAGATTTAATTTTTTATCTGAGCTGCAGGCGGGACTTAATTTTACAAACAAACCCAACTATCTCAATAATTTTTTAATTGGCGGGCTTAACGGCAGTTTCAGAAACCAAGTGAGGTTTGCCGGTTTACAGGAAGCAACGGTTAATTCATCGAGTGTTGTGGTTTTGCAATTGGGATTACGGTATAACCCTGCAAATAATATTTTTATTACAGGTCGCATTAACGGTTTATTGAAAAATTTTGCTACCCGCAATAATATAACATCAAGCAAAGACGGGTTAAGTGGTTATGCATTAACCTTTGCTTATAAAACACCCATTGGGCCTATTGAGTTAAGTGCCATGTATTGCGACCAGAGTAAAAAACTGCAGTCGTATGTTTTGTTTGGGATTCCGTTTTAATAAAACACAATTAATGTTCAATAAAGATCAAGTGCACAAGAGTGCGACGCCAATGAAGTCAAATAGTAGTAGAATGTTCGGCTCCCAAAAAAAATAAAATTTATGCCTGTCATCTTACCGGTTAAAGGAATACTCCCAACTTTCGGAAACAACTGTTACATAGCACCCAATGCCACCATTGTTGGCGATGTGGTTACCGGCAATGATTGCAGCATTTGGTTTAATGCCGTTATCAGAGGCGATGTGAACATTATACGCATGGGAAACAAGGTAAATGTGCAGGACGGGGCCATCATTCACTGTACTTTTGAAAAAGCAGGTACAATTATAGGAAATAATGTCAGCATCGGACACAATGCAATTGTACATGGATGCGTTATAGAGGATAATGTTCTTATAGGCATGGGGGCTATTGTGATGGATAATGCGGTGGTTGGCAGCAACAGCATTGTTGCAGCCGGAGCCGTGGTGCTCGAAAATACCCAAATTGAACCCGGAAGTATTTATGCAGGAGTGCCTGCCAAAAAAGTAAAAGATATAAGCCAGGAAATGATAAATGGGGAGATAAACAGGATAGCTGAGAATTATGTGATGTATAGCGGGTGGTACAGGGAGGCCCCTCCCATCCTCCCCCGAGGGGAGGGGAACGAAGAATATTAAAGCGAAGATTGCGTTATTGATGAATAAAGAAATAGTGTTGATTTGGAAGAACAAAATGTTTGGATAAGTTAAATGTGCCGCCTCCTCTCTTCGGGAGAGGTTACTGAGCAAAGCGAAAGTAAGGAACGTAGTTCGGGGTGGTTAGGTTCGAAATAAAATATTACCTTTAGTACATGAAAAAAATACTACTTGTCTTTGTAATGGCTTCCTTCTTATTGAGCGGATGTTTTATAAGCAGGATTTTTGGTAAAAAAGATAAAGTTGACTGCCCAACAGATGGCCGTAATGTGGGAGCCGAAAAACTTTTGGGTGGTGATGAAAAAGCCACTAAGGCAGCGAAGAAAGCAAAGTGGAGAGGTGGCTGATAAGTATGGAATACAAATCGAAATTTTAAAAATTCATATATCTAATCCTAAACCCACGTACCTATGTGTTACGAACTTAAAACCAGCAATGGCAGCACCGAAGCAGTAATTGACGACAACTGCGGCATTTCAAAATTCTACGCTATTGCCAACACCCTGGCAAAAGATTTAAAAGTTAATTTCATTAACCAGATCGATGATGCAGAAACCCTGGACTGGGATTTTCAGTACCGTGGACAGTTTTTAACACTGCATTACAATATGTTTAACGGTGTTAGTATTTTTCCGCAGCAGAAAAAAAATGTATCTGCAAATAATAACATTGTAATGGAAGTTGCACATTTTTTAGAGCATCGGATATATTAATGGGCAATTGGCAAAAGGCAATAGGCAAAAATGATCAATAGCTTTTCTCATTAATGCTCTCCAATATATTGCAATAGCTGATATACCTGTCCATGTGTATACCTCCTTGCTCAACAGCCAATTTAACGGCACAGCCCGGTTCATTTAAATGCATACAGTTATTAAAACGGCAATCGTTTATTAAAGCCCGCATTTCGGGAAAATAGTGTGAGAGCTCTTCTTTTGGAATATCAACCAGGCCCAATTCTCTTATACCGGGCGTATCAATTATTTTTCCTCCATCGGGCGTGTCAAACATTTCAGCAAAAGTAGTAGTATGCAAACCCTTGCCACTCCAGCCGCTTACATCCTGCGTTTTTAAATTCATTGCCGGAAAAACAGCATTAATAAAAGTTGATTTGCCTACGCCTGAATGTCCGCTCAATAAAGTCACTTTATCTTTCAGAAAATCTTTTACGGCTTCTACCCCATTACCCGTTTCAATACTCATTAATAAAACTTTGTAGCCAATGGCTTCATAAATATCTTTTACTGCTGCAAATTTTTCTTCTTCTTTTTTGCGGTACAGATCGCTCTTATTAAAAACAATGATTGAAGGAATATGATAAGCCTCGGAGGTAATTAAAAACCTGTCGATAAAACCCTGAGATGTTTTTGGGTCTTTAAGTGTGGCAAATAAAAGCGACTGATCTAAATTAGATGCAATGATATGATGCTGGTGTTTATTGGCCGGCGATGAGCGGGTGATATAATTTTTACGTTTTTTTATTTCGGTGATGGTAACCGAGCCTTCCAGTTCATTTTCCATTTCAATATTCACCACATCGCCAACAGCGATGGGATTGGTGCTGGTAAGCCCGTCCATTTTAAATTTACCCAGCAGCCGGGCATTAAAGGGTTTGCCTGCATCATCTTTTACCTGGTACCAGTTGCCGGTGCTTTTATATACGGTTGCGTTCATTGGGGGCAAATTTCATGAATAAAAATGAAATACACGAATTTGTCTGAAGCAATCCGGTTTGCCTGAATTCCAGATATGTAATTTTTTACATAAATGGAATTCGAATCCATATTTTACATATTTTTACAAAAATGGAATTTAAATGATAAAGCGGATAATACTTGAAGAAGCAAAACTGGCACTCACGCAATTCAGGGCTTTGTGCATTACAGGGCCCAGGCAAAGCGGTAAAACCACATTGAGTAAACAGTTGTTTAAAGGCAAGCCCTATGTAAATTTTGAAAACCCATCTGTACAAAATGAGGCTGAACTGAACCCTGAAGCATTTTTAAAAAAGTACAAAGCCGGGGCTGTATTTGATGAAGTGCAAAGGGTGCCGCATATTTTCCGCTACCTGCAGGAAATATTAGACAAGAACACAAAACGGGGGCAATTTATACTTACAGGCTCAAATAATTTTTTATTACAGGAGCAGGTATCGCAATCCCTGGCAGGCAGAACCGGGTATTTATCCTTATTGCCTTTTAGTTTTGCCGAACTCATAAATGCTGAACTGGCTGCCAAAGACATAAACAAACATATACTTACCGGTGGATATCCCGAAATATGGCAGGAAAAACTTTTGCCCGGCACATGGCTTAACAGTTACATACAAACTTATGTACAAAGAGATGTAAGGTTGTTACGAAACATTACAAACCTTGCAGCTTTTAACCGCTTTATTTATTTATGTGCCAACTACGCCGGACAAATATTAAACAGGGATGAGCTGGCAAAACAAACAGGAGTTGATACCAAAACTATTTTAGCATGGTTGGGCTTATTGGAAAACAGTTATATTATTTACCTGCTACAGCCCTGGTATAATAATATGAACAAGCGGATTGTAAAAAGCCCCAAACTGTATTTTTATGATACAGGTTTGCTCTGCCATTTACTGGGTATCAAAAGCATTACAGCTTTACAAAAGCACAATGCATATGGAAGCATTTTTGAAAACTGGGTAATTACAGAAATTAAAAAAAACAATTTCAATGCGGGGCTTAATGATGGCATGTATTATTTCAGGGATAATGTAGGTAACGAAGTTGATCTGATCACCGAAAGAGACGGGCAACCTTTAGCAATAGAAATTAAAGCTTCCGCCAAAATAAATCCTGGTATGCTAAGAGGATTAAAGTTTTGGAAAAAGAATCAACCTGGAAGCAGTTGTGTTTTATTGTATGGCGGCACTGAAAATAAAATGACAACTGAAACTATTAACCTTGCTGCATGGACAGAAGTAATAAATCTTTAAACCATTATATATTTTCAGGTGTCTTGACGGCTTAAAGCCGTCTGACATCTTAACATATACCAGTTGCCGTTGCTTTTATATACGGTTGCGTTCATTGGGGGCAAATTTCA
>JANOVD010000397.1:0-3100 GCA_031417255.1 Chitinophagaceae bacterium | reverse complement strand
GGTTGCTGTAATCAATAATATGTATGCCTTTATCTGTTTCTACCTGAAAAACAAAATTGCCCAGTGTGGCAATTTTGCCGCCATTGATTATGGGCTGGGGGCTTTGTAATACAATCTGTTTGGCATCGGCTGCATTGGCATACACTGGCATGTAGGCATCTACATTGCCAACTCCATTATTTTTGCATGATGTTATGGATACAATACAGGCAATAATAACAATAAACTCTTTTTTCATCGGCGAAGCTATTTACAGGGCAAGACACATAAATGAATGATTACGTTGCTTTGCAGGCAAATCTTAATTTAAAAATAAAATGTAACTAAAATAGCCCTGCAGCATGGTTGTGATATTTGATAAACAAACAGCATTGATAATTTATCAGCAAACAGTAAGTAAACTATACATGTAAGAGAAACGTGCACTTTCCGGTACCAGTAAATATATCTTATCGCCTTTTTTAAGTTTACCGCTGTGAAATAATTCATCTACCATAAAATAAACAGAAGCAGCACCTACATTACCAACCTGGCTAAGGTTTACATACCATTTATCGTACATGATACCGGTTCCGTTTGCGATCAGTTGCTGATAAATTTTATCTTTAAAAAATTCGCTGCTCATGTGTGGCAGAAAATAATCGATCTCTTCTGATTTAACGCCATGCTTGTCTAACGAGGCTTTTACACCATACCCTCCATACAGCACTATATTTTTGCCCAGCAATTTTACATCCTGTTTAATACTGAGTAAAGATTGCGACATGATCTCCTGCGGCTCATAATCCCTGTAACTTTTTAATGTACCGTCTTTCTCTTTTTCGCCTCCCTGGTACATGCAGGGTTCCAGTTCATTTGCATAAGAATAACCTTCTATCCAATCTACACGAAGGCTGATGCCGGTTTCATTTTTTTTGTTGGAGAGCAAAAATGCAGCGGCTCCATCAGATAACATCCATCTTAAAAATTCTTTTTCAAAACCGATATAAGGATCGTCAACCAGTTCTTTTAACCTTTTGGCCTCATCTTCAAAATTGGACGAGATCAATGAAACAGAAAAACGTTCGGAGCCGGTTGCAACAGATTGTTGCACTTCGCCTGCTTTGGTAGCCAGCCAGGCATACTTAAATGCATGCATGCCGGCGCAACAAACACCAGATGGTGAAACAACTTCAACAGGATTTGTTTCGGGCAAACAGCCATGCACCATCACGCCATGCGAAGGCATCAACTGATCGGGTGTAGATGTTCCGGTGCTTAACAGTTGCATTGATTTAATATCAGCAGGATTATTTTTAAACAGATCTTTTACAGCCAGGGCTGTCATTTGCGCATTGGTATGTGTAGCAACACCCTCTTTTGTAAGTGCATAAAACCTGCGTTTTATACCATTGTTACGCAACACAATGGCTTTCGACCTGGAGGGTGCGCCATTAATTTGACCCAGGTATTCTTCCATATCGTCGTTTGAAACCGGATCGTTAGGAAAAAAAGAAGAAGTGTTTGTTATGTAAACCTCATTTAATGCCATCTGTATTTTTGATTAATTGATACCTGAATATTGTTGTTTCTGTTTTTTAATACGGCCCGATAAAAAGGGTTTGAAGAATATAAAATCTACTGTCAGTATTATCGGTGCAGCTATAAACAGTGCAATTA
The DNA here is from genome assembly GCA_031417255.1 of Chitinophagaceae bacterium. Lineage (GTDB taxonomy): Bacteria > Bacteroidota > Bacteroidia > Chitinophagales > Chitinophagaceae > Ferruginibacter. Next base: position 1,441 of record JANOVD010000397.1, on the reverse strand, counting down.
AAAGATAATATTTGAATGCAACAAGCCACGCTGTCTTTTTTTTCTTTTTTGCAATGATATTGGCCCATATGGCAAATATTTTACTAGCCTTTGATTCGATAAACATTAAATTATATCTTACTTCAATGGCTTTTTGCTGTATCAGCTCATCCTGAAGCCCAATCCAACCGATAGCTATCGGGTTTTGGGCATTAAGATATTTTTGAACAATGATTCCGAAATTTCTTGTGTTTTCAATATCCGCATCGGCCACACCCGGTTTTGGAAAAATATTTAACCAGCGTTCTTTTTTGCCCTTAAACATCCAGTAAAAAATAGTTATAAAACTGATGAAGTTGTGGTGTTTATCAACCAATGAAATACTGCCAACCAACTTTGCCTCTGAATTTTTCAATATTTTTTTGATGCGTTCCATGGCGGTGATCCACATATTTCTTGCGCCGGTAATGGTTACAATCGGGGTATCTTTTAAAACGGCTTTTACTGATGGATCATTTAAGATCGAATTAGCAGGGATACTTGGCGAAAGGAACCATGCCTGGTAACCGAGGATGATCAGATCGTATTTATTTTCTTTAAGCTGAAAAGGTTTCAGTTGGGTTGGTACGCTTAAAACACAATCGGGCATTACTGCAAAAAAACTTTTACCCGTCCAGGGAAATGGATAATCATTTGCAACATGCACACGAACTTGCTCAACAGTATTGCCGGCTTCAATCAATGGTGCTGTAAAGTTGTTAAGAATTTCTTCCAACTGCCCCGATTGCGTATAATAAATAACAAGTATTTTTTTACTCATGAATTATGATTAAGGCTAAAGTTGTTTTAAAACTTTTGATTTTTTACTGTAATCATTAATAGCCTGCTGCACAACTTGTGAAAGCGTTTTATAATTGGAACGTATGGCAGCAATATCATTTTCAATGTCATTGCGGTATTCAACTATTTTAGGAGCATGCTCCTGAATGATCAACCGTAGAAAATTAAATTCTGTATTCCCACTGTCTTTTTTAATAGATGCTTCCAGTTTTACCCTTCCGGCTTTAAAAAGGCTCAGCTTTTCTTTGGCCTTGGTAACAAGGCCGGCTTTTTTCATAAGTAATGCGCCTTCATATGCTTCTTTTTCGCTGATGGATGCCAGCTTTACAATACTTAACTGGTTGTTGATAGCATCCAGGTTATTTGCGGCCATCGCACTATAAAAGGCCGATTTATCGAATCCCACTTTTTGCGAATTTGCCCCCACAGTTAAAACAGATAAAAAAAACAGCAGATAAAAAAAAATCTTCATATACATCCTATGTTTCATTATAGCCAAAGATAAAGATTTATACAGGCTTAACTGTATTCAATTGTTGCCCGTGCCTGTTAAGGTGTGAATTTTATAATAATCAGCATATTTACCTGTTCATTTTTATATTGAAAGTAAAGTTGCTAAGTG
>JANOVD010000396.1:0-13463 GCA_031417255.1 Chitinophagaceae bacterium | reverse complement strand
TTGTGAAAATGTCTGCTTTTTTTTCGATTGTTAAATACGGCATCTTTGTTTTTTTAATAACGTCTTTGTTATGTTTCTTTTTTAATCCCGATAATTATCGGGAGGTTGCAAAAGTACATAGAAATATTGGTTTTTAAGCGGTAGATTAAGGATTTTTTTTGAATATTGCCAATATAAAACCCCCTCCGCCCCCTAAAGCGAGAACTTTTCAGCATGATAGTTTAAAGATCATTAAAACCAATAACGGCCTACAATACAATTAATGCCAGAATTATCAAATACAACTTCTTCTTCAGTAGACTCTAAAGTTCACCCTTTAGGAGGCGGAGGGGGTTTGAATATCATTTTCACTGTAACCACCGATCTTAGCTACGACCAGCGTATGATACGCATCTGCACCTCACTCTCCAATGCAGGCTATGATGTGCATTTAGTAGGCAGAAAATTAAAATCATCTATCCCGCTAACTGTTCAACCTTTTAAGCAAAAAAGAATCAACTGTTTTTTTGAAAAAAGCAAATTATTTTATGCCGAATATAATACCCGGTTGTTTTTTTACCTGCTTTTTAAAAAGATGGATTGTATTGGTGCTATTGACCTGGATACCATCCTGCCTTGTTATTTCATCTCCAAAATTAAAAAAACAAAAAGGGTTTACGATGCACATGAACTGTTTTGCGAAATGAAGGAAATTGTTACAAGGCCGGCCATTTATAAGACCTGGAAAAGAATTGAGCGATATACCGTACCAAAATTTAAACATGGGTACACCGTAAACCAACCCATTGCCAATGAATTTAAAAAAATGTACGGAGTAGATTATGAAGTGATAAGAAATGTGACTTTGCTAAAAGAATTTCCCCCGGTTGAAAAAAAAGAAAAATTCATTTTGTACCAGGGCGCTGTAAATGAAGGCAGGAGTTTTGAGACGCTGATACCTGCTTTTAAAAACATCAACTGCAAATTAATTATTTGCGGTGATGGTAATTTTATGCAGCAGGCTATGCAATTGGTGACAACAAATAATTTACAGGATAAAGTAACTTTTAAAGGCAAAATAAAACCTGATGAATTAAGTATAATTACACAACAGGCTTATATCGGCATAACGCTGTTCGATGACAGGGCGTTGAGTAACTATTATTCTTTAGCAAACCGCTTTTTCGATTACCTGCATGCCGGTATTCCGCAGCTTTGTGTTAATTACCCGGTTTATGCAGAAATTAACAGGCAGTTGCCAATTGCAGTACTTACAGATGACATAAGTTCTGAAAATATTGCCATCCAACTGAACAATTTACTTACAAATGAGGTTTTGTATAATGACCTGCAGCAAAACTGTTTAAAAGCCAGGCAAATTTTAAACTGGCAGCAGGAAGAAAAAAAATTAATTCAGTTTTATAAAGATGTCTTCAATCGCAAAGAAAATGAGAAGCAGAGTTAAAGCAGAGTAATTCTGCGATATCTTCTTTTCTCTTTTTCTCAGCGTTTTAAAAAAAAATGACCGAAAACCATTTGCATATTGTAACTCTTGATGTGCCCTATCCTGCAGATTATGGCGGTGTTGTAGATCTGTTTTACAAAATAAGATCGTTGCATCATCTGGGCGTAAAAATTCATTTGCATTGTTTTACTAAAAACCGGCAGCCACAATCTGAATTAAATAAATACTGCGAAACAGTAAATTATTATCAACGCAAAAAAAACAGCAGCAGCTTCTCCTTTAGCATCCCGTTAATTGTAAACAGCAGGGTTAATGAAGCTTTAATATCTAATTTACAAAAAGATGATCACCCGGTTTTATTGGAAGGTATTCACTGCACTTATTATTTAAACACCGGGCAACTCAACAACCGAAAAGTTATAGTACGACTGCACAATGTTGAGTTTGAATATTACAGGCAATTAGCTAAAAATGAAACCAACTTATTTAAAAAACTATACTTTTTACACGAAAGCAGGCTTTTAAAAAAATATGAAAAATCTATTGCCAACAAAGCAACATTTTTAGCAGTAAGTGAGCATGACGTACATTTATACCAACAGTTATTTAAAGCAACCAATATTCATTACCTGCCCGTATTTTTACCCTACACACTGGCTGTTGGCAAAGAAGGCAAGGGTTGTTTTTGTTTGTACCATGGTAATTTAGCCATCAATGAAAATGAAGAAGCCGTTATCTGGTTATTGGAAAATGTTTTCAGCCAACTGGCAACCCCCTTTGTTATTGCCGGTAAACATCCATCTGAAAAATTACAACGCCTGGCCCGTAACCATCAGCATAGCTGCCTGGTGGCAAATCCCTCTGATAAAGAATTGCAGGACATGATCTGTAAAGCACATGTACATGTAATGCCATCGTTTAATAATACAGGAGTAAAACTAAAATTACTGAATGCATTGTTTAATGGCAGGCATTGCCTGGTTAATAAAGCTGCGGTTGAAGGTTCAGGACTGGAAAAATTTTGCTGCATTGCAACAGATGCAGATTCTTTTCAAAATAAAATAAAGGAACTGTACGAACAGCCTTTTACAGAACAGGAAATTCAGCAACGACAGGGCTTACTGCAAACAATTTATAATAATGAAGCACATGCCGGGAAACTTATGACATTTCTATGGTAGCATAATCCCAAACCTTTCCCATTTCAGTTTTAATAGTACGTGCTGGAAATTTTTTTATCACCATATAATCATGTGTGGCCATGATGATGGTGGTGTTATAATCTCTGCAGATATGAAAAAGCAGGCTCATGATCTCATCACTTGTTTCGGGGTCAAGGTTACCGGTTGGCTCATCGGCCAATATTAATTTAGGAGAATTTAATAAAGCCCTGGCCACATCCATACGCTGTTGCTCGCCGCCACTTAATTCAAAAGGCATTTTAAAACCCTTGGTTTTCAATCCAACTTTTTCAAGCACATCAGCAATTTTTTCATCCATCAGTTTCTCATCTTTCCAGCCGGTTGCCTTTAATACAAACTTCATATTCTCATTCACATTCCTGTCTGTCAGCAATTGAAAATCCTGGAAAACCACGCCCAGGTTGCGGCGCAAAAAAGGTACCGTTTTCCAGGTCAGCTCTTTCAGGTCGTGGCCCACAACCCAACCATCTCCTTCTCTTAACTCCAGATCGCCGTACATGGTTTTAAGCAAACTGCTTTTGCCGGTTCCGGTTTTACCCACCAAATAAACAAACTCCCCCTTCTCTACCGAAATGTTTACATCGGTTAAAATAAGGCTTTCGCCCTGGTAAATATTTACATTCCTTAATTCAACAATTGATTGAGACATACTCGGTTTTGGGTTTTGTCCCGATAGCTATCGGGATTGGTTTTTTGTTACAGGCATTTATTTTTCATGGCATCATCGTTGTGTCACTCACTTGTGCTGCATACCAATTTGCAACATTGAGTGAAGTCGAAATGTTATCAAAGCGAAAACGAAAGCTGCAATTCCTGCAAATTTAGCTGTAACAACTTCAGTATTAAAAATTAATTTTCTTCAGGTAATGTTAAAATATTATTCAATAATAAATCTCCTCATCCTTCAACTTAATTAGCAATTCCTTTTTATCACTCTCCTCTACCCTGCCAATAACCTGCCCCGCAATGCCAAACTTTTCTGCGGCAGTAATCATTATCCCTGCATCTGCGGCATCGCAATAAATTTCCAGGCGGCAACCCATGTTAAACACTTCGTACATTTCTTTATTGCTACTGCCGCTGTTTTGTTTTATGATATTGAAGATATCAGGTGGTTCAAATAAATTATCTTTTATCACTTTAAAAAACTTGGGTGTGGTTGCACCGTCAGACGGGACGTTAGACGGTAAATATTTCATACACTTTGTTTGTCCGCCGCCGCTGCAATGGATAAGGCCGTGTATTTTATCAAAATGATTTTCCAATAAAACTTTCATCACCGGGGCGTAGGTTCTGGTAGGACTTAAAATAAGCTTGCCGACAGTAGTCGTGAGTTGTGAGTCGTGAGTCGTGAGTATGGTGCTGTCGGTTAGCTTTTGTTTTCCAATGTACACAACATCATCTGAAAGATTATTATCGAAACTTTCCTTAAAATTTTCTTTGTAAAACTTGTTCAGTACATCATGCCTTGCACTGGTAAGGCCATTGCTGCCTATGCCGCTGTTGTAGGCTGTTTCGTAAGTTGATTGCCCATAACTGGCAAATCCAACGATCACATCGCCGGCTTTTATTCCTTGCCTGCCGGCAGGCAGGTTTTCGTTGCTGATAATCTTATTTTTTGGCCAGCGGCTGGTCATGGTACCGTTTACAGCAATGGTGCGTACTACATCCCCTACATCGGCAGTTTCGCCGCCCAGGTAATGAATGTTTACACCAAATGTTTTTAACTGATCAAATAATTCCTGCGAACCAGTAATAATTTGATCCAGCACTTCGCCCGGTATCAGGTTTTTATTACGATCAATAGTGCTGTTAAAAACAATATTATCGTAAATGCCCACACAAAGCAGGTCATCCAGGTTCATCACAATGGCATCCTGTGCAATGCCTTTCCAAACGGAGATATCGCCGGTTTCTTACCAGTATAAATAAGCCAGTATGCTTTTGGTACCCGCCCCATCAGCATGCATGATGTTTACAAAATCATCATCGCCACCCAAAAAATCGGGATAAACTTTACAAAATGCATAGGGAAACAAACCCTGGTTAAGGTTTTTAACCGCAGCATGCACTTCTTCTTTTTGGGCAGATACGCCACGTTTGGAATACAAAGACATTAAAAAGTAAAAATTAAAAAGTAAAATAATCCTCCTTCGCTACATGCCTTCGCTAAAGCTAAGGCAGTAAAAAAAGCTACGGAGGATAAAGCCGCAAATTACAAAGCAATTATCCATTATCCATTATAAAATTATCAATTAGATTTGCAGTTCCTGATTATGCAAATACATCGTGACATAACAAATCTGCCCGAGTTTAAAAATGCAGTTATCACAATCGGCACTTTCGACGGGGTACATCTAGGCCACCGCCAGATCATTGATAGTTTAAAAGAAGAGGCTGCCAAGGTGAATGGCGAATCTGTGATCATCACTTTTCATCCGCATCCCCGCAAAGTGGTTTCATCAGTATTTACCGGTGTAAGGCTTATCAATACTTTGGCTGAAAGGATTGAATTACTGGAAGAGAGAGGCATTGATCATTTAGTGATTGTTCCCTTCACCGATTTTTTTGCCAATCAAACTGCCGATGCATATATCCGTGATTTTTTAGTTGCCAATTTTAAACCGCATACCATCATCATTGGTTACGACCACCGTTTTGGAAAAGAACGCAGCGGCGATTATAAACTGATGGAAGAAAAAGCCCTCTTGTATAATTACAGGCTGAAAGAAATTCCCGAGCATATTTTGAATGCGATAAAAGTAAGCAGCACAAACATACGTAACGCCATACTGCACGGAAATGTTGAAGAAGCCAATATTTTTTTAGGCTATAATTTTTTCTTTGAGGGTGAAGTTTTTCATGGCGATAAGATTGGCCGTGAAATTGGATACCCCACAGCAAATTTAAAATCCACCGATGAAGAGAAGATCGCTTTGGGAGATGGAATTTATGCGGCCTATGCAGATGTGGAATGTAAAACCTATAAGGGTATGATGAGCATAGGTTTCAGACCAACCGTAAATGGAAAATTACGGGTTACAGAAATAAATCTTTTTGATTTTAATAAAGAAATATACGGCGAAACAATCAGGGTGTATGTAAAAAAATATTTACGTGCCGAAGTAAAGTTTGATGGTTTGGAAGCATTAAAAATGCAATTGCATAAAGACAAAGAAGATAGTTTAAAATGTTTGTAGGAATTCGCCTGTGGCGAATTCTGAAAACGCCAAAGGCATGTTCCCACCTATCGAACACGCCACAAGGCGTGTTCCTACACAACCATCTTCACCACCATTTCCTTCATCAGTGAAGCGTCGGAAGTTCCCGTATCACCCACTCCCACTCCTTTTAAATTATAATGATGCAGCAGCAATAAAATCCTTTCAATACCATCGTAGCCATAGTTATTAATGGTTTCCAATGCATTTTTTACGGCAGTACTGTTAAAATAAAAATGCGGTTTAAGTGCAGCTTCGCTTCGGTCTTTCATACCAAAAACGGTGTACACTTTACTAAAGCTGGCATACAATGCCGGTAGCACCATTTGTATGGGACCTGCTTTTGGATTGCCTTCGAAATACTGAATTATTTTTATGGCTTTTGCGAGGTCTTTTTTGGCAATGGCAGCCTGCAATTCAAAAACATTGTACTCTTTGCTGATACCGATGAAATTTTCAATATCATCTTCGGTAATATCCTTTTTCCCTTTTAAATTTAAAGCCAGCTTTTCAATTTCATTTACAATGCGGTTTAAATCGTTGCCGATATGCTCATCCAAAAGGATGATGGCTTTTGAATTTATTTTATAGCCCTGCGAACGTACATACTCCCCAATCCATTCCTGCAGTTTATAATCTTTTATTTTTTCAGATGTAAAAATCTCTGCCGATTTTTTCAGGAGTTTATACAGCTTGCCTCTTTTATCCAGCGTTTTGGTTTTATGGCCTACCACAAAAATTGTTGAGCTCAGTGGGTTCTCCGCATAACTTTCCAACCTATCAATGTCTTTCATCTGCTGTGCCTCTTTCAGCAAAACCACCTGCCGCTCGGCAAACATGGGGTAACGTGTACAGGCATTTATTACACTTGTCCAATCGGCATCCTTGCCATAAAAAACCGTTAAGTTAAAACCTGCTTCGGCTTCATTCAGGATATGATGTTCGGCATAATCCATGATCATATCAATATAATAATCTTCTTCACCCTCCAGCCAGTAAATGCTATTAAATTTTTTATTCTTCCATTCGCTGATGATTTTTTCTGCACTCATGGTTCAAAGATAATACTTCGCTAATTTTCAAATTGAAATAGCTATATTGTCAACAAAAAAGTTTTTAACACAGCAATATCGCTGCATTTTATGCGTTTTTTACGGTATAATTACCTTTGGCATAATATTAGCTGAAAAAGCAAAACAATTTGTTACAATATTCACTGTAAAACCATACCCACTTTTTTCTGATAAAAAACTGAAAAAGTAAAACCTAAAACTATGAGTTTCGAAAATTTTCCCAGCGCTGAAAAATTTACACAGCCCGTGATTAAGCAACCCCAAAATAAATGGCGCAATTATTTAACCACCGGCTTGGTATTTGCCTTATTGGGTACCTGGGCTTATATCATCTGGGATAAAAGTAAAACCAAGGAAATAATTCAGCAAAAGGACCTGGTAAACACCAACATTACTTCTCAAAAAGATCAATTACAAAAAGAACTTGAAGAAGCTACCATGCGGTACGACATGATAAAGACCAGCAGCGCAAACATGGTGCAAAGCAAAGACAGCACCATTTCCAGGAGAGACCATGAAATTGCGGCAAAAAGAAATGAAATTCAGCAGTTACTATCAAAAGTTGGTGCTACTCAGGATGAATTGGCACAGGCAAAGGGATTGATCGCTTCTTTAAATGGTGATATATCGGGCTATAAAACACAGATTGAAACCCTCCGTGGCGAAAAACTGGTATTGATACAGGAAAAATATGTTGTAACGCAGGAACGTGATAAGGTTCAAAAGAATTTTGATTCAGCTACTTCAGTTATTCAACAAAAAGAAGCGGTAATTGATGTAGCTTCTACCCTGCATGCTTCTAATTTTTCCATTTTAGGTATCAACGAAAAAGGTGATGGCAAAGAAACAGAAACTACCGTTGCCAAAAGAGTTGATAAGCTTCGCATTTCGTTTGATATTGAAGAGAACAGGGTTACACAATCGGGCATAAAGAATATTTATGTTTGCATAACCGACCCCAGCGGCAAGCCTCTGGCTGTTGAAGCTTTGGGTTCAGGAAAGTTTAGTACAAGAGGTGGCGAAGTAAAAAATTATACAAAGAAAATTGATGTAAATTATACCCAGGGGCAACGCCAAACTTTAAACATTGACTGGAAACAAAATTCGGTTTTTGAAACCGGTAATTACAAAATTGAGGTGTATAATAATGGATTTAAAATAGGCGAAGGAATTCGCAGTTTGAAAAAGGGTGGATTATTCAGTTAAGTTTTCCATAGCTGTCTGGCCACTAATAACATTCTTCAGCAGCAAGGACACTTTGCATTTTGAAACATCATAATAAAATAAATGCTTTTCGTAGTGGCCTGACACCTAAAAGATTGCCCTGATTGATGCCCTGCCGATATGAATCGTTCTGGTTGATTCCGGTTTTCGTCCTTCGTACTGAACACTTATTTCGATATTACCTGCAAGGCGCTTTGTAAATTCTACATTCCACAAATAATTTTTACCGGGTAATAATCCATCCAATAAAATATAACCAACAGTTGTATTGGCCGAGCCGGGGTAGCCTTTAAAAGCAATTTGATTTAATGAAAACCGGGCATTAAGACTACTGCTCGACAGAATATTGTATCGCACATCTGCCGTAAACACATGATTGGTTGCGGTTTCCATCGAATCTATCGTATTTCTTTTTTGTCCGTAGGCATAGGTTAAGCTGGCCCTGAATTTTGTTTTGTGTACATACGAAAAAGATGGCTCTACAATATTTTGCAACACCAGGTAATTGCGGTTATCAAATTTTGGCCCCCTGGTATTTAAAACATTTTTTATCTGCTTATAACTTACCGTGGTTACAAAATTCCGGTTGATATTCCATCTTAGTTTACCTACCAGGTTACGCAACCTCCGGCTTTCGAAACCATAACTCAATAAAGATTTGCTGTTGTTAATGCTGTGTGTAATATCAAATCCCCATTTAATATTGCTTCGGTTAAAGAACAGCGTGTTTGATAAAAAAGAACTTAAAGTGATCAAAGTTGTATCCACCAGTTTATTGGTAAATGGATTAAACTGAAATTTTCCGGTACTGATATCTTTCTTATTTATCTGCAAAGCAGAGCTGGTGCTTGATCGGGCCAATATTTTTTTAAATCCTGTTGCCGATGGTTTAATGATTGCTTTAGGGTTTAATGCAAAACTGTAATTAAACTGCACATAGTTTGCTTTAACGTATTGATTGCTGGGTGTAAAAACCCTGATGTATTTTTTCTGATCCTGGAAAATGGCGATCTCAAATTCATTCAGTTCGGGAATGGCATTGCTGTTATAATCTATCCAGGTATATTCGCCCTGCCCTGCCGGCACTTCTAAAAAAGTGTATTCCCGCTTCTGTTCCTGTCCCGAACCCAGTTCATACAAAACATTGCCAATTACAAAACCCTTTAATTCATTTACATAATATTCTGCCCTGCCCAACAGGCTTTCATCGGCTTTTTGGCGGCTGATTGCTGTGTTAAAGATCTGCAGTTTGCGGTAGGTTACATTCAGTTTAACCTGGTGCTTTTCGTTTTTCAGCAGATCGGTAAAAAAATTATAATTATCACTACGGTCTGCCCTTTGTAGTTTATACTTTACAGGAAGCAGGTCATTTCTTGTAAAATAAGAAACGCCCCACCTGTTTGCTTTGGCAGGATTTGATCTGACATAAATTTCCCACACGCTGAAAGCATAACTGAATGCTGATAAGGTATCGGTTGCTTTATTTCGCTGTTGATTGTTTTCGCTGTTGAACTTAATGCCAACCTGCATTTTTTTGAACCTGTTAATTTCTTTGTTGAGATCAACCGTTGGCCTTATAAAAGTTCCGCTTTCAATTGGATTATTGATGGTAGTTACACTGAATTGGTTGGTAAGCTTCCAGCCGCTGTAATTATTATAGCTGTTAAGTGTTTGGCGCAGGCCATTATATTTATCACTGCGGTTATAATTGGTTATATCATACTGTAAAAAATTACCGGTGCTGTCGGCAAACTTTACTGCAGCATTCATGATGTGTTCATCAGCAATACCAATATCATAAGGCAGGCTCCAGTCACGCAAATATTCGATATTTCTTAAGCGCTCAACCGGCCTGAACCTTGCCGGCACAAATTCGTAACCCAGTTTTGTTTGCATTACGAATGATTTTTGAAACAAATTAACTTTGGTATCATCCTTTATGAACTGCAGTTTTGCAGCAAAGGCCCTGTCGTTGGTTTTATCCTTGCGTGAAAAAAGATTGATATCATAATTGCTCATCGCCACTTCTGCCCTAAGCTTTGTTTTTGGGTTGAAAACATATTCTCCACCAACAGTGATCAGTTGCAGTTTTTTAGGTGATATCAATAAAATAACCGGTGCATAATCACCCTGCTTATTATTGTTTGCATCTGGCTGAACCCAACCAAAAACCTTACCGTTGGTTGCACTTTGCAGTGGCGTATAATTTCCTTTACCGGGGCCCAGGTAAGTAAACCCTAAATTGTACAGCACATCATTGGGGTTGATGGAAAAAACAAAAATGGAATCGTGTAATGTGCCATTATATATGGTGTCAATTTTTTTATAGAGTATTTTACCGGCACTGATAGTATCTCTTACTGCATTTTCATAATAAGCCGAATCCACACCATCGCCTATATCGGCTAAAAACTGTTTTTGTTTGGTATCAAGCACCTGGTTGATGGAAGAATTTTTTGCATCGGCATTGTTATAAAATCCGATGTTGAGAAAAAATTTATTCTTAAAATTCACTTCATCACTTACGTAAATCTGTGAGTTTAAAAAATTACGGTCGGCATATTCAAACTCCACCTGAATCCTTTTATCTTTTGTCACCAACCGTTTTTGGGTAAAGGTTAACTCGGCTGTATTGTAATTGATAATATAATCCTGGTCTTCGCCCCGCTGCAACAATTCACCATCCATATATACCCTTTCGGTACCGGCCAAAATAACAAAAAATAATTCCAGGTTGGGGCTGGTTAAGCGGTACGGCCCCTGGTTACCTTCAAAGGGAACCAATTGGTTACGGGTAAATTTTCCTTTGGCTATAGCGCCGCTCAGCAACAGGGAATTGGAAATATTTTTGGTGATCTTATTATCGGTGATAAATGAAACGCCCTGCAGCCTTTTATAAAAATTAAGAAAATAATTTTTGCTCTGGCGGATATCAATATCACCAAAATTTGCCTGCCATTTCTTTTTCTTTACCTGGATAAATATGCGGTCAAAGTCACGCAGGTCCTGTGTATTGCCATCGGGCTGCACAGGAATATTGTTATCGGTAATGGCGGCAGTAAGTTCCAGGCTATCGCCGATAAAACCATTAAGTTGTAAATTAAGACTGCTGCTTACCACTGCATCCTGGCTGTTGCCAAACGAAAGGCCACGCCCAAAACTACCTTCCGATTTTATATTTCCAAAATCCATTAACGGGTTGGTTTGTTTTGCGCCAACCCTGAGGGTAAAAGGATTGCTGCTGATAAAATTGTAACGGATACTGTCGTAATTTAAATGCCGCACCACTGCATTTAATTTGTAAGGAAAAACACGATAAGTAACAGTTACATTTTCTTTATTTGGTTTTTCAAGCCAGGTAATGGTTGCATTAACCTCATCAACTTTATAATAATAAAGCGATACGCCATCAATAATTACCGACCCCGGAACCAGGCTTGCAGAATCAAGTTTTATTACCTGCTCTTTTGTACTGATGGTTATTTTACGAAGATTGGAAAGCGACGGTGGATTTATCTGTGCATGTATATTTTGCACAGTAATAATGATCAGCAGGAGTAGGTATATCCTTTTAAGCTTCAATAGTTCTTTGGGATTAGTAACGCTAAAATTACTAATTATTGTACAAGGCAGGAAAATGTTCTTTAAAGAACAAAAAACCTCCTGTTAAAGAAGGTCTTTTAAAAAATGTATTGAAGATGTATTTTATTGCTCTGTACTTAACCCTGCTTTAAAATATTCCCTGTTCAATCTTGCAATATTGGCAACCGAAATACTTTTGGGGCATTCGGCCTCGCAGGCATAAGTATTGGTACAGTTTCCAAAACCTTCCTTATCCATTTGTGCAACCATATTCAACACCCTCGATTCTCTTTCGGGCTGGCCCTGCGGTAATAAAGCCAGTTGCGAAACTTTGGCGCTTACAAATAACATGGCACTGCTGTTTTTACATGCAGCTACACAGGCACCGCAACCAATGCATGATGCTGCATCAAAAGCATTATCAGCATCTTTTTTATCTATGGGTAATGAATTGGCATCAACAGCATTGCCGGTATTAACCGAAATATATCCACCTGCCTGGATGATGCGGTCGAATGCATCACGGTCAACCATCAGATCTTTAATAACCGGAAAAGCGGCTGCACGCCAGGGTTCTACAACAATGGTATCTCCGTCTTTAAAAGCACGCATGTGCAACTGGCAAACGGTATTTTTTGTCCAGGGGCCATGTGCACGGCCATCAATGTACATACTGCAGGCTCCGCAAATACCTTCACGGCAATCGTGGTCAAAAGCAATTGGATCTTTACCTGCTGTGATCAGTTGTTCGTTCAGTACATCAAACATTTCTAAAAAAGACATTTCGCTGGAAATATCATTTACCTGGTAAGTTTCAAAACTGCCACTTGTTTTACTGTTCTTTTGTTTCCACACTTTCAGTGTGAGGTTCATGCTATAATGTTCCATTTTATAAATTGCTTAATTGACTTATTGTTTAATTGTTCTTTATCAGCTTTTCAATTTAAATTCTTTTATAATTGCTGTATTCAAAGGGGCGCAAGCCAAACTTGCGCCATAAAAAATATAAGATCCTGTGTTTTGTATTTTTAAAATTCTTCTTTTTTACATCCATATCAAAATCCCAGTCTTCCTTACTCACCAGTTCTTTCATTACTGCCGGATGCGTTCCGGTAAAAACAGTAACTGAATCAATATTTGAATAATCAAACTGAGCAGATTTATTTTTTATATCCTCAGCCCAGTTTTCATAAGCAGTATCGGCATTCCACAGTTTACCAAAATCGGCATATTTTTTTTGCATGGCAACCGGGTTACGCACCCAGCCATAATGATAAATATATGCATCAATCAGTTTTACCTGTAATTTTCTGCCATCAATTCTAAAGCCTTGTGCATCCAGCCAACTGCGGATTTTTTTATCATTTTTGATAACCCTTATCTCTTTTGAATACCATTTTCGGCCATCACCGATAAACTTATAACTGCCATAAAAATGATGATAGTTGAATAATAAACCCTCAACCCTTTTATCATCCTTATACTTTTTCATGGCACTCAATATCACCGGGTGATACTGCTCATGCAATACTTCATCTGCCTGTATGTAAAAGAGCCAGTCGCTGTCGGCTGCTGTGGCATCCATCGCTTTATTGGTTTCAACCGCCAGCACTTTTCCGCCTTCACGTAAACTGTTATCCCAAACAGAATGAATAATTTTTATTTTATCTGATACTATTGATCCGATCAGTTCATTCGTTTCATCCTGCGAGTCACC